>CAZEBY010000013.1:0-43658 GCA_964510565.1 uncultured Lachnospiraceae bacterium
ATTATAAAAATGGCGGCGCCCCCCGGGATGCCTCGACCTTGTCAGGTGGGGAAACTTTTCTGGCTTCCTTGTCCCTGGCGCTGTCGCTGTCGGCAGAAATCCAGTTAAAAGGACGGGCACCGCTGGAATTTTTCTTTCTCGATGAAGGCTTTGGTTCGCTCCATGAAGATGCCCTGGAGGTGGTGATGAACTCCATCGAAATGCTCCATAACGATCGCCTGAAGGTGGGGATCATCAGCCATGTGGAATCGATCAAGAACCGGATGCCGGTAAAATTGCTGATTACCCCCGGTGAAGCCGGAGTTGGCGGCAGCAGAGTACGAATTGAAAAATGAGTTTACAAAAAAGTGGGAGCTACGCCCACTTTTTTTACCTTAAAAAACTTGACAGGTGGACAAAAAGAGTTTATAGTGTATATATAGTATATATACACTAAGACAAAAGTAGTGAGGTGGTAAGTTGAATATCGTCATCAGCAATTCCAGTGACAAGCCGATTTATGAGCAAATTGCAAATCAGATCAAGAAGATGATTATCAGCGGGGAACTGGGTCCCGGTGAAGTCCTGCCGAGCATGCGGCTACTGGCCAAGGAGCTGCGCATCAGTGTGATTACCACCAAGCGGGCTTATTCGGATCTGGAGCGGGATGGCTTTATTGAAACCGTCACCGGTAAAGGGAGTTTTGTGGCCAACCAGAACCTGTCATTGATCCGGGAAGAACAGTTGCGGCTGACTGAAGAGCTGTTGCAGAAAGCGGTCGACATTGCCAGAAGCAGCGATATTTCCTGGGCAGAACTCAGTGAGCTGTTGGAACTATTGTATAAGGGAGAATAAAATGATGAACGCCATCGAAATCAAAAATTTAAACAAAAAATATCAGGATTTTCAGCTGAAAGATGTCAGTTTTAAGGTGCCCAGAGGCAGTATTGTCGGTTTTATCGGTGAGAACGGTGCCGGGAAAACAACCACTATTAAAGCGATGTTGAATCTGGTCAAGCGGGATGAGGGAACCATCGAGCTGCTGGGTATGGATACGTTAACAGATGAGAAAAATATCAGAGAGTCAGTCGGGGTTGTGATGGACGGGTGCAATTTTCACGACAATTTAAAGACCGGTGATATTTCAAAAATGATGAAGAGTATCTATAAAAATTGGAATCAGCAAAGGTTTCAGCACTATCTGAGAGAATTCAAGCTGCCGGAAAATAAAATAATCAAAGAATTTTCCCGGGGAATGAAAATGAAGCTGCAGATTGCCGTGGCTTTGTCCCACGAAGCTGAGTTGCTGATCTTAGATGAAGCCACCAGCGGACTGGATCCGATTGTCCGGGAGGAAATTCTTGATGTTTTTATGGAATTTATCCAGGATGAGAAAAATGCTATCCTGATTTCTTCCCATATTACCAGTGATCTCGATAAGATTGCTGACTATATTGTCTTTATCCACCAGGGTGAAATTCTGCTTGATGAAGAAAAAGAAACCCTGCTTTCGCAAATGGGGATTTTGAAATGCAGTGAGGCAGACTTCCGCAAACTCGAGAGCAATGAATTTATCCGCTATCGCAAGAATCAGTTTAGTTTTGAGGTGCTGGTGAAAGATAAGGCGGCGATCCGCAAAAAATATCCGGAAGCGGTTGTGGATGGAGTAACCATTGAAGAAATGATGTTATTTTATGTAAGGGGGCAAAAAAAATGAAGGGACTGATCTTAAAAGATCTGCTTAATTTAAAAAGCACATTTAAAATGCTGGGGGTGATGATGATCTTTTTCGCCGTTGTTTTTTTACCTCAGGGCAATGACTTTTTCTATGGAATGATCATCCTGATGTTTGCAATGATGGTGGTGACGACAATCAGCTATGATGATCTGGCCAAATGGGACGCCTACGCCTTGACCATGCCGGTGACCCGAAAAGAAATGGTGCTCAGTAAATATCTGGTGATGGCCATCTTAAATACCCTCGGTGCGCTCTTGTCTCTGTCGGTTGGAATCATTGGCAGTATCATTATGAGAAAAAGCTTTGATTTGGAAATTTTAGCGATCATCGGGGCAATTTATCTGGTGGCCTTGATCTTTGGGTCGCTGATTATTCCGCTGATTTATCAGTTCGGCACCGAAAAAGCCCGGCTGTTGTTGTTTCTCTGTGCGTTGATTCCGACCGCTCTGATTCTGCTGGTGGAACAGTTGGGTGTTCCCCAGCCAACTATCGTCAATCCGGTAATCTATCTGATTGGCTTGATCGGTTTTGCAATCGGCGGGGTGATTTTTTCTTATCTGATCTCAGTTAAAATTTATAGCAAAAAAGAGTTTTGATTTAGCGTAAGAAAATGAGAAATCGCTTGAGTGTTTAAAAAACAAAGCATTGGTTGAAATTAACTTCATTTGATGGGATAATGAGTTTAAAACGATGGATGCGATGGCGAACAAAATGGGGGAGAAAAGAATGGGGAAAATAGATCTGCATGTTCACACCCGGGCAAGCGTGGATGGGGAGTTGTCGGGAGAGGAACTGATTAGACTGGCGATTAAGGAAAATGTATCAACGCTGGCAATCACCGATCATGACAGCATTGAAGAAGTTAAAAATGCCATGGCCTGGGGAGAAAAGCTGGGTGTCGAGGTGATTCCGGGAACCGAGGTGTTCTGCCAGAACCGCAGTCAACTGGTTCATTTGCTGGCTTATTATATCGATCTCGATGAGTCACCGGTATCGCGGATTATTGACACGGTTAATGCGGACAGAAAACGCTGGCTCCAGGCGCAGATCAAATTGCTGAAGGAGAATGGTCTCTATCTCGATGAAGCGAATGTTTACGAATTCAGCAAAGATACTTCGCCGGCACCGTCATCGCTTTCTTACGGCGTTTTCAAGGATGAACGCAACAACAACCATCCCTTGATTGTTGAATATAACAAAAAATACAGTCATCCGGTACTGGAGTTTGCTTTGCAGTTTCTGGTTTTTGGCAAGCCCTTTTATGCGCCCAATTACATCCCTGAAACAAAAGTGTTTATCGAGGCGGTTCATCGAAGCGGCGGGGTAGCGGTTCTGGCGCATCCGGGCTATACCCAGATGAAGGTGGATTTCATTGATACGACCTTTGTTGATGAGCTGCTGGAACAAGGGCTTTCCGGCATCGAAGCCTACTATACCACCCATTCAGAAGAGGAGACGCAAAGATACCTGGCCTACTGTGAAAAGCATCAGCTGCTGTTTACCTCTGGAAGTGATTTTCATGGGAAATTCAAACCGACAATAACCCTTGGTCAATTGGGAACCACCGATTATAGCATTATTGAGCGGTTAAATCAAGAGAAAAACAGAATTCGAAAAAAAGAACGGATGCGAAATAAACTATAAAAAGAATCAGAATCCCAGGCTGATAAAAAGGCGGGGAATTCTGATTGTTTTCGTTTTATAAAAAGTCTTAGTGGTAGAGCACCGCTAAGGCGTGGTGCTTCAAAGCTTGATCAGATTTCAAGATGCTCAAGCAGGGCTTCTTCAAAAGCATTAAAACCAATCCGGTCGATTACCCCACAGATTCGTTCGCCGTCTTTACCCAATTCCAGATAGGTTTCCAGAATTTTTTCAATCAGACTTGGAATTTCTTCGACCGCATAGAGGTCGGTTAACCGATCGCCAAAGCGGTACCCCCGGCCCATCCGGCCACCCAGATAAACGGCAATGCCGCGAACCTCCTCAGTGATGGCACCAGTGGTACAAGCCTGGGCGCACTTCCCGCAATTGACACACTGACGTTCATTCCAAAGCAGTTTCTGATTGAACATGGTCAGGGCCTGGGCCCGACAGACCTTGGTGCATTTTCCGCAGTTTTGGCAGGCATCCCAATCAAACTGGATGTAAGCCTGTCCCATCAGGCCGATATCGTTGGTATTGGCTTTGGCACAATTGTTGGGGCAACCGACAAAGGTGATTTTTGTTTTGGCATGAAGTTCACGGCCGAAAAACTGATCATGGCAGATACCGCACAGCTTCTGGGTATCATAAAGACCATGCTGGCAAACAGTGCCTTTACAGGCCACCAGCGGTCGGATCTTCTTACCAGTACCGCCGTAAACCAGTCCACCGGCTGTAAGGGCTGCTTTAACCGCATCCAGATGCGCATAAGTGATCCAGGGTATTTCAATCGCTAAGCGAGTGGTTTCACCCAGATAACCCCGGCCATATTTTTTGGCGATTTCCGCCAGTGTTTGGAATTCGGCAGAGGTGAAATTTCCGGCTCGGCTTAAAACCCGAATCGAAAAATATCCTTCCTGCTGTTGGGCTAAGATTCCCTGGGCTTTTAATTCTGCAATTTCGTTTTTTGTGATCACGCGGTTACCTGCTTTCCTAAAGGTGTGAGACAATTCAAAAAAATAAGTGGTCACGAATGCGAAGGACTTCTTTTCGCTGCCGACCAGTTGCGATTTTTAAATGTTAATGTTATTTTCTCTATTGTATGCTTTATTTCTAAAAACAATATTAAATTTTACCGTCGAAAAATGCCAGAGTTGTGTTAGAATAAACTGGATCATCAAGAAAAGAGGAGCGACTATGTTAAAACTTGAACAGGTCTCAAAAACTTATGGCAATAAAAATGAAAAAGCTGTCGATGACATCAGTTTTGAAGTACATCCTGGAGAAATCTTCGGATTTGTCGGGCCCAATGGCGCCGGTAAAACCACGACCATTAAAATGATCGTCAGTCTGCTGGCCCCCAACAGCGGAAGAATAACCATCAATGGAATTGATAACCAGAAGGATATTTTGGGCGCAAAAAAACAGTTCAGCTATGTACCGGATAATCCGGAGCTGTTTGAAAAGATTAAGGGCATCGAGTACCTCAAATTTATGGCCGATGTTTATCAGGTGCCGGCCACAGTAAGGCAGCAGCGGATCGAGAAATACCTGGATGTCTTTGAAATTAAAGATGCTGTCAACGATCCGATTGGCTCGTTTTCCCATGGGATGAAACAAAAACTGGCCCTGGTGGGCGCCTTAATTCATGACCCTCAGGTTTTTATTCTGGACGAACCGATGGTTGGTCTGGATCCCAGGGCGTCTTTTGAACTTAAAAAAATCATGCGAGAGCATTGTGATCGGGGCCGCTCGGTTTTCTTTTCCACCCATGTGCTGGATGTCGCCGAGAAAATCTGTGACCGGATTGCTATCATAAAAAAGGGAAAGCTCATTGAAGTGGGAACGATGGCCGAAATCCGAGAAAAAGCCGGGAGCCAGGAGTCACTTGAAAACATTTTTTTGGAGTTGACCGAATAATGAAAGAGATCATCAGTTTAACCAAATTATTTATCAACGAATCATTGGGATTTTCGTTGTTTTTCTATAACCAGAAGTATAATAAAAAAGAATTTTATAAACAGTTATTTACCCTGATTATTGTGCCAGTGGCGCTGATCCCGGCCTTTTTTATGTATGTTTCACTCATGTCTGCCACTTATTTTGGACTGACACTGATTAATCAAACTGCGGTTTTTTTAAGCATTGGTTATATCATGGCAATGGTGCTGATCATTGTTTTTGGGGTTATGGTTATTCTTTCGGAGTTTTATTTCTCTGATAACATTGAAGAACTGATTCCGCTGCCGATCAGCCCTAAAAAACTGATCATTTCAAAATTCTTAAGTATTCTGGTGTTTGAATATATTTTTGCGGGCTTTATTTTTATTCCAATTTTGATGATCTATGGTGTTGGCCAAGGAATGGGTCTGCTTTATGGGCTGTTATCGTTTTTGGTTTTTCTGACCATCCCGGTACTACCGCTTTCATTAATGACCGCCCTGATCATGTTGATAATGCAATCGGCATCGCTCAAAGGCCGCAAGGATATGCTGCAAATTGTTTTTGTCTTTTTGGGTATTGCTGTTATTTTTGGAGCGCAGATCTGGTTCACCAGCCAACTGGGCAGTGGTGACGAGGCCGATTTTCAGCTGCTGATGAATACGATCCTGACCAATAATGAAGGCTTATTGAACAGCCTGGGCTATCTGATGCCGACCAGCTTTTTAATGGCCTGGGCACTCAATAGAATTACCGTGATGTCTTTTGTCTGGGTTGGCGCGCTGCTTGGAATTACCCTGATATCCTGCGCCCTGATGGTATTAATCGGTGAGCGGGTTTATCTTAAGAGCATCGTCAGCGGAAAAACCATGAAAAAGGGAAAACCGCTAAGCGGTGCCCAGCGCAGCAAAGTGCTGTCTAAAAGAAGCCACGGGGCGATGGCAATCTTTATTATGGATTTGCGATTGCTGCTGCGAACACCGGTTTACTTTTTTAATAATGTCAGCGTGGTGATCATTGCACCATTATGCATCGGGATCAGTTTTTTCTTTATTGAAATCCCATCGGAAGATTTACAGGGAATCCAGAGCTTTTTCAGAGAAATGCCCACCCTGGTCAATTTTATTCTTATTGCCTTTTTTATTTTTTTCGGCAGCACCTCAGCCACCACCGCCAGTACCTTTTCCCGGGAAGGGAAGGGCTCCTGGCTGACCCGGATGATCCCGGTAACGGCCAGCGATCAGATTCTGGGACGAACCGGGGTGGCGATGCTGATTCAAAGTCTGGGGATTGTCTTTACCGTTATCGCGGTGCAGTTCTTTTTTCCCTTAAGTCTTACAACACTGATTTTAACCATTGTCCTGGGGATGCTGGGGTCCCTGCCGATTTTGTTGTTTGGGCTGTTTATGGATATGAACCGCCCGCTGCTCAATTGGGACAACCCTCAAAAGGCGGTCAAGAATAATATGAATGTGGTCATCACCCTTTTTGTCGGGATGGCCTATACCGGACTTTTAATCGGGATCTGTGGTTTACTGGGGTATTTTGTTAGTCCTATTCTGGGTTACGTAGTATTTGCCCTGATCAGTGTAGGGTTCAGTATAGTTTTTTACCAGGTGATCAGCCATCGCCTGGAAGGGGAATTTCTAAACTTTGAATCCTGAATTAAAGTCCAGGTTAATGGTTAAGAAGCATAATAGCGAGTAAGAATAAAAATCCGCAAATAATAGGTGTTTGTGAAATTAAAAAATATTGAACAGTAATTGCCTTGGGTACGGTATAGAAATTGTTTCGTGCGAAACTGGGCACCGAGCTCACGGTACTTGGGCATTTACCTAACGCAAATAAAACAAAAAGGAGTTTTAACAATGGCTCTTGATGACATTAAAAAGAAAACCAATCGACTCATTCACGAAATGAGTCCTTATTTATTACAGCATGCCTATAATCCGGTCAACTGGTATCCCTGGTCGGATGAGGCTTTCAATCTGGCTAAACGACAGGATAAACCGATTTTTCTTTCGATTGGCTACAGCACCTGCCACTGGTGTCATGTGATGGAAAAAGAGTCCTTCGAGGATGAAGCTGTGGCCGAAATCCTGAATAAATATTTTATCAGCATTAAGGTGGATCGCGAAGAGCGGCCAGACATTGATCAGATTTATATGACCTTTGCCCAGGTAAGCACCGGTCAGGGTGGCTGGCCGCTAAATGTTTTTCTGACCGCCGACCGCAAACCCTTTTATGTCACCACCTATCTGCCCAAATACTCCCGTCTTGGAAACCCTGGCCTGATTGATGTATTGCTGGGAATTGAAAGCCAGTGGCGAAAAAACAATGAAGACATCATCGATTCCGCCAATAAGATGACCGGACTACTCAATGATCTGGAGGTCCGCAAAGGGGAGGCGGAATTGAAGCGGACGATCTTTTTTGATGCCTATGATTTTTTTGATGAAAGCTTTGATGACCGCTATGGTGGCTTTGGCAAGGCGCCCAAATTTCCCACTCCCCATAATCTTTTTTATCTGCTGCGCTGTTATCAGGCATTTAAACAGCCTGATGCCTTGGTAATGGTGGAAAAAACCTTGCAGCAGATGTATAAAGGGGGGATTTTTGATCATGTCGGTTATGGGTTCTCCCGCTATTCAACCGATGAACAATGGCTGGTTCCCCACTTTGAAAAAATGCTCTATGACAATGCCCTGCTGATCATGGTTTACGCCGAAACCTACCAGGCCACCGGCAATGCACTTTATAAAAAAATTGCCGAGAAAACAATCACCTATGTCAATCGCGATCTGCGTTCCCCGGACGGGGCCTTCTATTGCGCCGAAGATGCCGACTCGGAAGGGGAAGAAGGCAAATTTTATGTCTGGTCGAAGGATAAGGTGGAAAAAATACTGGGCCAGAAGCGGGCGGAGGTCTTTTTCAAGTTCTATCCGATGTCAAAAAAAGGTAATTTTGAGGGCAAGAGCATTGTCAATATGATCGATACCGATCTTGATCTGATCGAAGCCAATCCCGAGCTGGAAAAAGCGCTCGATGAGATGACAGCCGATTTGTTTGTCCGCCGGGAAAAACGGGTTCATCCCCATAAGGATGACAAGATCCTGACGTCCTGGAATGGTTTGATGATCGCCGCTCTGGCGATGGCAGGGCGGATCTTTAACAAAACCGCCTATGTCCGACAGGCTGAGGAGGCCGTGGCTTTTATTGAAAAGAATATGGCCCGGCGAAGTGGCCGGCTCTACGCCCGCTACCGTAAAGGTGAGGCAAAAATTCTCGGTTATCTCGATGATTACGCCAGCCTGATCTGGGCTTATTTGGAACTGTATCAGGCCAGCTTTAAAACCGAGTACCTCGAAAAAGCGATCATTCGGGCGGTCGATATGATCAACCTCTTTGGCGATGAGTTTGGCACCGCCGGCTTTTTTCTCTACGGCAATGATACCGAACAACTGATTGCCCGGCCCAAGGAAGTGTACGACAATGCCAAGCCATCGGGAAACGCCCTGGCAGCCTATTGTCTGTTGAAGCTGGGCAAAATAACCGGAGAACAGAAATACGTTGATATCGCCAACGGGATGTTCAGCTATTTTGCCGGAAATCTCAATCAGGCACCGATGGCCAGTACGATGATGCTCTGTGCCAAATTATTTCATGAACAGCCCACCACCGAGGTGGTCTTTGCCGGCTATGAGACCGATACGACGATTCGTGAGATGAACCGTCACTTGAATCAGCAATTTTTACCGTTTTCAGTGGTGCTCTTTAATAAAAGCGAAACCGATCTGAAAAAGATTAATGCCTTTGCGGTTAATCAGCAGATGATTCATGGCGAACCGACCGCTTATATCTGTAAAAACTACCGCTGCGAGCAACCGGTTAATGATCTTGAAAGCTTTCTTAAAATTATTGAAGACTGATTAGTGTCTGGAAAATTGGGGTAGGAAAAAAGTAACACAAGAAAGGCAGGAATGATGATGAAATATCAGAAAAAAGATCAGGAGAGCTTAAAAAAAATGCTGACCCCGGATCAATATGCAGTGACTCAAAAAAATGCCACTGAACCACCGTTTCAAAATGAATACTATAACGAATACCGCCAAGGAATCTATGTGGATATCACCACCGGTGAGCCGCTTTTTTCATCTAGCGATAAATTCGAATCAGGCTGTGGTTGGCCCAGCTTCGCTAAACCGATCGATCCGGAGCTCGTCAAAGAACTCAGTGACACGTCGCTGCGGATGAAGCGCACCGAGGTACGCAGTGTCACCGGCGATGCTCACCTCGGTCATGTCTTTGACGATGGTCCGATTAGAACCGGAGGCTTGCGCTACTGCATTAACAGTGCTGCGCTGCGTTTTATTCCAGCGGAGGAGATGGAAGCCCAGGGTTACGGCGAGTATTTGAAACTGGTGAAATGAAAAGTCGTTTCAGAGATCGGGATTGATAAAAGAAATGCTTTTATTAAGGAACCCGTATTAAGGCTAAAAAATTAGTGGGCTTAAACCGTCATCACAGCGATGGTTTAAGCTTTTTTAAAATGTCATAATGGTGGTCATCCTAACGAACTTTTGTTAAGGTGAAGCCATCACAAAAATAGGGAAAAGGAGGGAAGGTTGTGGTTTATCTTTTTGATCAGCTAAAAGCATTTACTGATGATTTGTTTAACCAGGGTTTGGCCCGGCTCCCGGCGGAACGACAGCAAAAGGCGCTAGCGTATCGGCAAAAGCTTGATCAGAAATTGTCGGTATTGGGCTATGTATTGCTGAATTACGGGTTAAAAAATGAGTATGGTATTTCGGAAAAGATTCGCTTCAGTTATTCGGCCAAGGGCAAGCCACATTTAACCGATTATCCCCAGATCCATTTTAATCTCAGCCATTGCAAAAATGGGGTGATCTGTGCTATTCATACCTGCGATGTCGGGGTTGATATCGAAACCGTAGCGACCTATGATGCCCAGTTGGCTCGACATGTCTGCACGGAAAAAGAACTGAAATTAATTGATGAAAGCAAAAATAAGGCCCTGGCCTTTACTAAAATCTGGACTCAAAAAGAAAGTTTGATGAAAAGAACAGGGACCGGTTTGAGTGACGACTTAAAAATAATTGAGACCAGCAATTCAGAAGCCATTGTGTTGGTAGATCCCGATGAAGCCTATGTGTTTTCTATCGCCGGGATGTCATTGGCCGAGCTGGGTTTAAAAACGGAGCTGTTCAGGGCGTAAAAATTCAGGGATAAAAAAAAATCCGTGACAAAACCGGAAAAATTTGATATAGTACCAAAGAAGTAAGAATACATTAAGAATTTAATAAGGATAAACAGGTGTCGGCTGTAATCAATGTATTATAAGCCGGTGAAAAGGGAAGAGGGGTGAAAATCCCCCGCGGTCCCGCCGCTGTAAGAGACGAGTTCCTCCAGGAATGCCACCATATTTGGGAAGGCAGGAGGCAATGTTGACGCTCAAGCCAGAAGACCTGCCTGTTTGTGTATCTCAAACTCTACGAGAGATGGAGGAGGTTTTTTTGCTACGCATTTTTGCGGCCTCATTGTCTTGTTTAGAGATGGTGAGGTTTTTTTATGCAAAAATATAAATGAGAGTGATGGAGCAAGATGTCAAAAGTATTAGTAATAGCCGGGACAACCGATGCCAAGACCGTAATTGCGAGACTATTAGAAAATAAACATGACACGGCAGTAACCGTTACGACCCGTCTGGGTGCCGGGATGCTGGAGGAATTCAAGAACCTCGATATTTATCAGGGAAAGCTCAATAAGGATCACATTACCCACTTGATCAGAACCCTTAAACCGGCTTGCTTAGTTGATGCGGCCAATCCGTTTTCCTCAGAGATCAGCCGAAATGCCATCAATGTCTGCCGCTTTGAAGCGCTGCCGTACATTCGCTACGAGCGGGAGCGGGTGAGCTATGCAAATGATCCCGATATTACCATTGTTAAGAACTATGGCGAAGCCTGTGATGTCTTAATGAACTGCAAAGGCAATATTCTGTTGACCCTGGGTAGTAATAAGATTGAAGTGTTTAAAAAAATTCCTGATTTTTCACGGCGAGTCTACCTGCGGGTGCTGCCAGACTGGAAGGTTTTAAGCAAATGTGAAAGCCTGGGGTTCAGCCCTAAAAATATCATCGCCATCAAAGGCCCCTATAATGAAGCCCTGAACATGGAGCTGTTTAAATATTGTCAGGCTGAGGTGTTGGTGACCAAAGAAAGCGGCAACATGGGTGGCGTCGTGGACAAGATCAACGCCGCTAGAAAGCTGGGAATGAAGATCATTTTGGTTGATCGCATCGAAGAGCAGTGCAGTAATAAATTCAGTTCGGTTGATGAGTTGATTAAATGTATCGATCGTATCGATACCGTTAAGTAGCGCTGGCAATGGACCGAAATCATACAGAAAAAGAAAGGATGGGCGCAGATGGAGAATAGTTCAGCCAAACGGCTTGGTTTTGTCCGAACTGGAGAAAAAATCAAAGATCAAGTGATGCATCACCCGGATCAACATCACCATCGGCTTGGTCATAAACACGGCGAAGGATCAGCCATTGATTATTATGCTTATGCCTCAAAAATCAGAGGCTGGAACCCCAGCTTTAAAGTGGTCTTTTCAGTGTTGACCCTGCTGCTTTGCATCGTGCTTAACAACCCGCTGGTCTCGCTGGCGGTGATTGTCAGCATGGCTTATTTAACAGTTGTCAAAGGCGGCTTACCGCTGGGAGCTTATCTGTCGGTGCTGATGATTCCGCTTACCTTTATCATTTTGGGTACCGTTGCCATCGGCATTGATTTTTCAAGCCAGCCAAGCGGTTCATTCAATCTCGATCTCGGCATTGGTTACCTGTATACGTCCATTGCTAAGCTTAAGGAAATGGTGTTTCTGATGATGAAAGTGTTTGGGGCGATCAGTGCGATGATTATGATGACCCTATCGACACCATCTTCTGAAATTATCGGAGTACTGCGAAAAGCCCATGTACCCAAGCTGATCATTGAACTGATGAATCTGATTTACCGCTATATTTTTATATTGTTGGACGTATTTAACAACATGCGCAATTCCGCCGATTCCCGGCAGGGTTATTGCGATTTTAAGACATCCTGCCAAACCTTTGGCAATGTCGCCAGCAATATGCTGGTACTTTCCCTTAAAAAGGCCAATGCCTATTATACCGCCATGGAAGCCAGAGGCTATGAAGGCGACCTGGTTTTTCTGGAGGATGAAAAACCGTTTCAGATCAGTCAGGTGATCTACGCCGTCGGGTTTATGCTTTTTCTGCTGCTGCTTTGGTATGTTACAAAATAAGGATTCAATTTGAAAGGTCAATCGATGAGAGAGCCAATACTTAAGGTCAATAATCTTCATTACAGTTATGGAACCGGTAACCCGGCCCTGAAAGGGGTCAGTGTCAATATTTACAAAGGCGAAAAGATTGCCGTGATTGGCTCCAACGGCTCCGGAAAATCGACGTTTTTTCTTAATGCCAATGGTGTACTGAAGGCCGATCATGGTGAGATTAGCTATCAGGGTACCGTCATTAATAAAAAGAATTTAAAGGAATTGCGAAAAAACATTGGCATTGTTTTTCAGGACGCCGATAACCAGATCATTGCCTCCACGGTGATGGCTGAGGTTGGTTTTGGTCCGATGAATTTAAAACTGCCCCGGGAGGAAGTGCTCCGCCGGGTCGATGAGGCCCTGTCTTACATGAATATTCTCGATTTTAAGGATCGCCCACCCCACTATTTGAGTGGCGGCGAAAAAAAGCGGGTCACCATTGCCGATATTATTGCCATGAAATCCGAAGTGATTATCTTTGATGAACCGACGGCGGCCCTGGATCCCCTCAATGCCCAAATGCTGGAAGAGGTGCTGGTCAAGCTGGGGCAAGAAGGCAAGACGATGCTGATCTCCACCCACGATGTCGACTTTGCCTATCGCTGGGCCGAGCGGGCGATTGTCTTTGATCAGGGCAAAATCATTGCCGACGGCACCCCACTGGAGATTTTTAAAAACCGGGAAATTCTCAAACAGGCCAATCTGAAACGACCAGCGATGCTGGATGTCTATGAAATGCTGGTAGAGAAAAAAATGGTTAAGAACAGCGACGATTATCCCACCAGTCCGGAGGAATTAAAGGTTTTGCTTGAAAAACAATTCACATTATCCTGAAGTATCAGCGCCGGTGTCCTGGCAAATCAAGACCAAAAATGCGAAATCGATTAAGCAGGTTTTGCAAAACGTAATATGAGAGCGCAACGTTTTTTGCAAACCCTTAATATATAGTTAAAATAAGTGAAAAAACAAGAGGAGGAACTATGAACACACGTTTAAACACCAGAGAAAAAAGATTTGTTGCCGTGGTGGCAGCCATTGCCCTGGTTTTCGGTTTTACCCCGGTGGCCAGTGCCATGCACATTATGGAGGGTTATTTACCGGTTGGCTTTAGTGTAACCTGGGGGGTGATCTGTATCCCGTTTTTAATCGCCGGATATCTGTCGATTAAGAAAACCCTCAAGGAAAATCCGAAAGCCATTACCCTGCTGGCCATGGCCGGTGCCTATGTATTTGTGTTATCATCGTTAAAAATTCCATCGGTTACCGGCAGCTGCTCCCATATGACCGGAACCGGGCTGGGAGCAATTCTCTTTGGACCGGCAGCAGTTAGCATTCTGGGCATCATTGTTCTGTTATTTCAGGCCATTTTACTGGCCCATGGCGGTTTGACGACGCTGGGAGCCAATACCTTTTCAATGGCGATTGCCGGACCATTTGTAACCTATGGTATTTTCATTCTTTGTAAAAAAATAAAGATCAATCGCCATGTCGGGGTTTTTCTGGCAGCGGCAATTGGGGATTTGTTTACTTACTGTATCACCGCTTTCCAGTTGGCCTTGGCCTATCCCTCTGAAAGCGGCGGAGTTGCGGCCTCAATGGTAAAATTTCTGGCAGTATTTGCACCAACTCAGCTGCCGTTGGCCATTATTGAAGGGATTCTGACCGTGGTCATCATTATCGGCCTGGAAACGTATGCCCAACCGGAACTCAATGAACTGGGATATCTTACAGGAGGTGCAAAATAATGACAGCAACAAAAAAAACGGTGATTGGTTTATTGATATTAGTGGCATTGATTGCCATTGTACCGTTGTTCATCCTTCAGGATGCCGAATTCGGCGGATCAGATGATGCCGGTAGTGTGGCCATTTCGGAGATCACCGGAACAGAGTATGAACCCTGGTTTACCCCGGTTTTTGAAACGGCCATTAATGGTGAAATCCCTGGCGAAGTGGAAAGTTTGTTTTTCTGTCTTCAAACCGGTATCGGTGTCGGCATTATTGCCTTTGTAATGGGGCGCTTTGTTGAACGCAAGAAGCAGGAAGAAGGCAAGACCGGCAAGAAAAAGACGAAGTAGTTTGTCAGTTTAGCGGCAGATCGTTTAAGAAATAAAAATTAATAATTAGCGAACAGGTGTCGGCTGCAATCCTTTGTATTGCAGGGCCGATTAAAAGGGAAGAGGGGTGAAAATCCCCCGCGGTCCCGCCACTGTAAGAGACGAGTATTCTCCAAAAATGCCACTGTAGCAATATGGGAAGGCAGGAGAATATGTTGACGCTTGAGCCAGGAGACCTGCCTGTTTATGAAAAACTCTGCGAGAGACAGAAAGGTTTTATTTGCGTACGCATTTTTACGGGCTCATTGTCTTACTCAGAGACAATGAGTCTTTTTTTTGTGAAATTTTAAGCGCAAAATAAACCATTAGGGTAAGTGATCAATTTTAATGGAGGTTTCATAATGACAAAACAAGGTGCAAAAATTATGAATCAGAGGTGGTAATGGAAAGTATAAATAATAGAAAAGCGCGACAAATAAGTATCCTGGTATTGATTTTTGTGGCTATTGTGGTGGTCTCACTATACAGCATCAGCGTCGGATCCATCAACATCAGTATTCCGGATATTCTATCCATTTTGTCTGGAAAAGCAGTAGCCGATGATACCTTTGGCCCGATTATTATGAATATCCGCCTGCCCAGAACGCTGGCGACCATCATGGGGGGAGCCTGTCTGGCGCTGTCGGGGCTACTGCTGCAGATTTTTTTTAAAAATCCGATTGTCGAGCCCTATATTTTAGGAGTCTCCTCCGGCGCAACCCTGTTTGTTGGCCTGGTATTGTTGGGAGGATTCTCGTTTGAGCTGAAGTCGCTACCGCCGATGGGTTTGTTTGGTGGGGCCTTTCTGGGGGCCATGGTGGTCATGGTCGTAGTGGTTTTTGCAGCCCAAAAAGTCAAAAACATCACCACCCTGTTAATCATCGGGATGATGGCCGGGTTCATCTGTAATGCCTTTACCAGTATCCTCACAGCTTTTGCTGATAAGGAACAGCTGCATGGCTTTGTGATGTGGTCGATGGGCAGCTTTTCCGGGTTTTCCTGGCCGCAGGTCCAGTTTTTATATGGCATTGGTATTCCGATGATAATTCTGGCCTTTGTTCTCAGTAAACCACTGAATGCCATGCTCTTTGGCGAAAATTATGCCATTTCGATGGGGCTCAGTATGAAAAAATTCCGGGCGATTGTGATTCTGATTGCCAGTGTCTTAACCGCAACGATTACGGCCTTTGCCGGCCCCATTTCCTTTGTCGGTCTGGCCGTTCCCCATATGGTGCGAATCACCCTGGGGACGTCAGATAATCGGATGCTGATTCCCGGGGTGATCCTGGCCGGCGCCTTGATGACCGGGGTTTGTGATCTGATTGCCCGGATGATTCTATCGCCGATTGAATTGCCACTGGGGGTGATTACGGCCCTAATCGGGGCGCCGATTGTTGTCTATTTACTTGTCCATAAAACGAAAGGAAATGAGCTATGAAACCAGTAATCTTCACAAAAAATTTAAACGTTGGTTATGATAAAAAGGTCGTTGTTGAACAAGTCAATATTTGCGCAAACCGGGGCGAGCTGATTTGTTTATTAGGTCCGAATGGATCGGGAAAATCAACCATTCTGCGGACCCTGACCGGGTTACAGCCGCCGGTAACCGGGCGGGTGGAAATCAACGGTATGGATATCGCCACCATCAAAAAAGCCGAGTTGGCTAAAAAAATGGCCGTTGTCCTGACTGAGCAGGTCTCATTAGGTCTGCTGACCGTCTTTGAAATTGCTTCGATGGGTCGCTATCCGCACACCAATTTTCTGGGGAAATTATCAAAAGCCGATGAAGCCATCGTTGATGAAGCTCTGGACCTGGTTGATGCCGCGACTTTAAAAAATCGCTATTATTTTGAACTGAGCGATGGTGAAAAACAAAAAGTCATGATTGCCCGGGCGCTGGTTCAGGAACCGGAGCTGATTGTTCTGGATGAACCCACCAGTCATCTGGATGTCCGGCACAAGGTCGAAGTGATCAGTATTTTAAGAAAGCTCTGTCTGGAAAAAGGAATTACCGTGGTCTTATCCCTTCATGATATTGATATTGCCATCAAGGGCTGCCAGAAGATTCTGCTGATCGAAAAAGGCCAGGTCAAGGCTCAGGGAACACCGGAAGAGATCATCAAAACCGGGACGATTCAGAATCTTTATGCGATTGAAGGAGCAAATTATAATGAACAGTTGGGCTGTCTGGAATTTTGCTCGCCGGTGATTCCGGAAGTCTTTATTACGGGGGGGAATGGCACTGGCACCGGCGTTTATCGGGCTGTATCACGCGCCGGTTTTGGGATGTGCTGCGGAGTATTGCACAGCAACGACATTGATTTACATGTAGCCAGAGCCCTTAATTGCGACATCATTGAAGAAGATTCCTTTAGCCGGATCAGTGAGAAGCATTATCAGGCTGCAACGGCTAAAATGGCTAAAATGCACTACGTGATCGACACCGGCTTTCCAGTGGGAAAAACCAATCAGCACAACCTCGATTTAATCATTGAGGCGATTAAAATGGGAAAAACGGTGTTTAGTTTATCAGAACAAAGCGAGTTGAGTAATCGCTTTGGCGAATGGTCGGAAAAAATCAGATGTTGTAAAAACCCGGCTGAGATTTTGCAAAGTATTCCCAATAAAACGGAAATCAGGTGCTGAGATGATGTTGGAGAAAACGGCTACCGGTGATTTGATTCACCGTTATCATCGCTGTCTGGTGGTTCCCTTCTCGGGAAAACGAAAGGTGATGAGCACCGCCATGGAGCACGGCGGCTATCAGGAAAATCTAACGGCGGTCTTCAATCAGGATGTCAATCCCGGGCCGGGTCGCTTGTGCGAACACATGGAAGCCGGTCAGCAGGAGAAAATGCAGGCATTTATCCGGGAGGAGCTGGGGCTGGATCCCGGCACCGTGGCCCGGATGGCAACCATTGTGGCCATGGAAAATGCGGCCATCAAAAGCGAAACCTATGATATCCTGACTGTGACAGCCATTACCACCGCCAGTCTGGAAGTTAATGGCGGACGGATCGGTGAAAAGGCCACCAGTTATGAAAAAAATGGTGAATATGTCAATTTAAGACCAGGAACAATTAACAGCATGGTCTTTGTCAGTGGCAACATGAGCCCGGGCTGTATGGCCCGGGCCATGGTGACAGCAACCGAGGCCAAAACAGCCGCCTGTCAGGAGTTGATGGCCGGCAGTCTCTATTCCAGTGGCATTGCCACCGGATCGGGAACCGATAACCTGATGATTATTTGTGATAGCGAGTCACCAAATCATCTTACCTATGCCGGCAAGCATGGCAAGCTGGGCGAATTGATTGGGCGACTGGTTCGGGATACGGTCAAAGAATCCCTCAATCAGCATATGGCTTTAAATCCGGTTACCCAGCATCGGCTCTTAGCGCGAATGAAACGCTATGGCGTTACTGAGGGAAGCTTTTTTAAAAAATTCAATGAACTCAGTCAAGATGGGCAACGTGATTTCCCCAAATGGATCGATCGTCTCCATCGGCTGGATCAGGAGGATGAGCTGGTAACCATGACCTCTCTCTATGTCCATCTGCTGGATCAGTTGGGCTGGGGCTTATTGTCCGGGCCGGAAGCCATCAATGGTGGGGTGATGATTCTTAAGCAGATTGCCGGGATGCAGGCAGTTAATCTTCAACAATCGAGCAAAGAGGATGAATCTACGGAAGTAGTGATTCAAAAAATGGTGAATTCTTTTGTGACGACCCTTGCTGAAATGGTCATGGCAAATGAAATAAAAACAAACTCAGAAGGAGAAAAGAGTAGTAATGAAAAGACAGTTTAAACGGTTAGCGGTGATTGCGATCACGGCGGTTATGGCAATGACAACAATGGCAGGACTGACGGGCTGTCAGTCGAGTGACAAGAGTTACAAAAGTGAGGATGGTAATACCATCAAGTTGCAGTATGCTAAGAATTTTAACATCGAATATCTGGATAACAATAACAAGATTGTCACCGATGGCGAAGGAAAACAAATGCTGCTGCTGCAAAAAGGTCAGGAGGCACCAGAGGAATACAAGGACCTGCCAGCCATTACCATTCCCATTGATCAGGCGATTTATACCAGTACCACTCAGGTTGGTTATTTACGGGCCTTTGATGATGAAACCTTGTTTGACAGTATTGTCGGGGTCCGTTTAAAAGCCGAAGAATGGGATTTTGATGCCATGAAAAACCGGATGCTGGAGGGCAAGATCAAGGATATCGGATCCAATTCGGCCACCAGCAACAGCTATGATTATGAGGTCATTCAGTCATTGAAACCAAAGATTGTCTTTACCTCAACCGGCATGGGCAGCGAACAGCAAAAACTGATGGAAATGCTGACCCAGAATAATATTCCCTATCTATTTGACGCCTCCAGTACCGAAGCGGATTACCGCGGAACCATGGAATGGATGAAATACTATTCGGCTTTTTATAATCTGGAAAAAGAAGCCACCGAATATTATGATGCGGCAATGAAGCGGATTGATGAAATGAAAGCCAAGGTGGAAACGGCTGAAAAACCCAAGGTGGCCTGGGCCATTGTTTCATCCGGTAAAATTTATGTCCAGAATGCCGGATCAAAAGCCGCCCAAATGGTGCGTGATGCCGGTGGCGAGTACCTTTTTGATGATATTGGTGCTGGTAAGGATGGGGTGACAGTCTTGACACCCGAAGAATTCTACAGCCGGGTTTCCAAAGCGGATTATTATATTAATTCAGGAATGCCCAAATATGGACCGGATATTAAATCAATTACCGATCAGGTGCCGGTGGTAGCCGATCTGCCGATCTACAGCAGTGGCAATGTCTGGCAGATTACCGACAATTTCTGGTCAAGTTATCATACGATCGATCAGAAATATCTGGATCTGGCAGCTATTTTCCATCCCGAACTGTACCCGGATTATGAGGTCACCCAGTTTGTGCAAATGCCGGCTGTAGCCAAATAGGGGCGAAAATGTTAAATCTAGTGATTATTATGACCAGTATGGAGCCTTTCCTGACTTTCAGGGAGGCTCTGGTCAATTTAGACAACCAATATCCGGATAAGTTTAAGGTGGCCTTGTTTAATACCACCGAGCTGGAAAACAAAGAAGTTTATGACGAGTGCTTTGAGGCGTCCGAACAGGCTGATTTCATCTTTATGAATCTGCATGGTTCGCTGTCTTTTTTCAAACCGTTTAATGATTATTTTAATCAGTTTAAAAAGAAGAAACCCTTTTTTATTAATACCACCATTGAGGAAGAGGTTGGCGAGGTATTTCCGGATTGCAGCATTATGCCGGAGGATTTCAAAACGATCTATAAATATTTTAAATCGACCGGTGCGGGAAATTTTGAAAATCTGATCAAATGGCTGGCCAATCAGTTTACCGGCGGAGCATACCCGGTTGCTGCCCCGGTACTGCCAAAATGGAGTGGGATTTATGATCCGGATGTGGATACCGCTGATGAGGCGGCATATTTAGCCGAACTCCGAAATAATGGTCAATTTACCATCGGGATAATTATCAATGTATTGCTGATTCAAAAGGATAATCTGGCCCATATAGATGCCCTGATTCGTGAAATCAGAAGCCAGGGTCTTAATCCCCTGTGTGTCTATTCCGATATGCTGCCGGATCCCGATCTCAGTTGTGAAGGAATTCGCAATGTGCTGGAACGCTGTATGATTCAGGACGGGCAGGTGATCGTTGACGCCATTATCAATACCACCGCCTTTAGTCTGACGATTCTTTCCGATCCCGGGGATGGCTCAAAGCCCAAAGACACCAGTATTTTTGAACTGTTCAAGGTGCCGGTTTTGCAATCGATGACGACGCTGCAGTCATTTGCCGACTGGGATGAGTCGGTTCGGGGGTTGGATCCGCTGTCACTCAGTTTCTGCGTATTTCAGCCGGAGTTTGACGGCCAGGTGATTGCCTATCCCTTTGCCACCACGGAAAATGAAGATACTCCTCTCGGGTCAAAACGGGTTTCAAAACCGATTGCCGAACGGGTTAACCGGATTGTCACCCTGGCCCATAATTGGGCTAAGCTGAGGCATAAAGATAATGCCCAAAAGAAGGTGGCCATCATTCTGCATAATAACCCGCCCCGTAATGACAACATCGGCGGTGCCGCCGGACTGGATACCCCGGTTTCGGTTTATGCGATGATGAATGCCCTGGAAGACTGTGGCATTTATACCGCCTATCATTTCGAGGATGGTAAAGAAATTATCGACCGTATTACCAGTGGACTGACCAATGACGGCCGCTGGTCCTCGCCCGAGGCGATGCTTAAAAAAAGCATTGATACGGTAAAAAAAGAACAGTATCAGCAGTGGTTTGACCGGTTTATCCCCCGGATCCAGGAAAATCTGGTGAAATACTGGGATCAGCCGGTGGGGGATTTTATGGCGGTGGAGAATCAGTTGCTGGTTCCCGGGATTTTAAACGGAAATGTGTTTATCGGACTGCAGCCCCCCCGAGCTTTTGAAGATAAGGCTGAAGAAATGTACCACAGCACCGACATCCCCTGTCCCCATCAGTATATTGGGGTTTACAACTGGGTTGAGAAAATATTTGAAGCCGATGTGATTATTCATGTTGGTACCCATGGCACCATCGAATGGCTGCCCGGTAAAGAGGTGGGCCTGTCCAAAAACTGTTACAGCGACATCTGCATTGGTACCATCCCCCATCTCTATTCCTATATCATTAACGCTCCCGGGGAAGGCACCCAGGCCAAGCGGCGGACCTATGCGACCTTGCTGGACTACATGGTGCCGTCGATGTTTGAAGCTGGGGTTTATGACGAGCTGGCTGAGATGGATGAACTGATGAAACAGTATTATCACATTCAAAGTGCCGATCCCAAAAAGCTGCCGGTTATTCAAAAAGAAATCAGGGACTTGGCCATCAGGATGAATCTCCACGACGACATTGGCATCACCGAACAACAAATGGACGCTGACATTGATGCCTGTATCCATGAATTTCATTCCTGGGTCACCAATGTTCAGGCCTGCGATATTTATGACGGCTTTCATATCTTTGGGATGGTACCCAAAGGTGATAAATTCCGTAACATGCTAAAAATGCTGGTCAGAAACCGTAATGGTACCATCCCCTCACTGCGGGATGGTGTCTGTGATTTACTGGGGCTGGATCATGAAGCCCTGCTGACTGAACTCGATAAAGCGACCAGTGATGGAAAATCCTATGGGATTTTGCTGGCAGAGGCCGATGAAATTGGTCGGGATATTTTTCTGGAACTGGAAAAGCGGGATTACGATCCCGGGGCGGTAGCCGGAATTATCGAAAAATTCAAGTTAAATGATAAAAATCCTGCCCGCCGACTACAGGAAACCCTCAACTATGTCTGCACATTTGTGATGCCACGGGTAGAAAGAATTACCGACGAGATCGATCATTTCATCGATGGCATCCACGGAAGATTTATCCCGCCAGGACCATCCGGGGCACCGACCCGGGGAAATGCCGGAATTCTGCCGACGGGCAGAAATTTCTATTCGGTCGATCCCGGTGCGATGCCGTCCCGACCCTCCTGGGAAATCGGCCAGGTACTTGGCAATCAGCTGATGGAGCGCTATCAAAAGGATGAAGGGAAATACCCGGAAAGTGTCTCAATGCTGGTTTATGCCACCGAATCGATGCGTACCTACGGCGATGATATTTCAGAAACCTTTTATCTGTTGGGAACCCGGCCGGTCTGGTTGGGGAATACCGACCGGGTGATTGGGGTTGAAGCGATCTCACTGGAAGAGTTGGGACGACCCCGTATCGATGTGACCCTGCGAATCACCGGGCTTTTCCGGGATGCCTTTCCCAATCTGATCGAACGGGTCGAAGACGCCGTTAATCTGGTGGCCGCCCTGGATGAACCGGATGAGATGAACTATATCCGCAAGCATGTTAAAGAAGAGGTGGCCGAATTGGTTAGCCAGGGGATTTCGCTGGAGCAGGCCGAGCGCCAGTCATTGCTTAGGGTCTTTGGTGATCCGCCGGGAGCCTACGGGGCCGGTACTAAAAATGTCGTTGAAAGTCAGAAATGGAATGATGTCACTGATCTGGGGACTGTCTACACCACCTGGGGCTGTCACGCCTATGGGAAGGATGTCCATGGTGAAAAAATGCCGGAGGTCTTTACCCGTCGTTTCAGCAAGATTAATGTGGCGGTGAAGAACGAATCGACCCGGGAAGTGGATATGCTCGACAGCGATGATTTCTATAATTATTTTGGCGGTATGGTCGCAGCCATTACCACCCATAGCGGTTCCCAGAAGCCGGCCTATGTGCCCAGCACCTCGGACACCGATCATATTGAAACCCTGAGTCTCCATGAAGAAGCCTCCCGGGTGATGCGAACCCGGGTTAATAATCCCAAATGGATTGAGGGTTTAAAAAACCACGGTTATCGGGGGGCCAAACAAATTTCGGCGATGGTGGATATTACCTTTGGCTGGGATGCCACCACCAATGTTATTGATGATTGGATGTATGATGCCATTGCCAACCGTTATGCCTTCGATAAAGAAACCACCGACTGGATGCGGGAAGTGAATCCCTGGGCCCTCCAGAATGTCGCCGAACGGTTGTTAGAAGCCAATCAGCGGGGTATGTGGCATGCCGCCGCAGAAAGTGTGGAGAAACTCAAAAAAATATATCTGGAGATGGAAGGGGATCTGGAGTCGCTTGGTTAAAGGAGACGAAAATAATGAATAATACCGTTTTTCCTTTTGTGGCCGTTGTTGGTCAGGAGGAAATAAAAAATGCGTTAATATGGAATGTGGTCAACCCGAAAATCGGAGGCGTTCTGATCAGTGGTGAAAAAGGAACCGCGAAATCATCGTTAGCCAGAGGGGTCTGCAATCTAACTGCGGAAATGGAATTGGTTGAGTTACCACTTAACACCACCGAAGACCGCCTGCTGGGTACTATCGATTTTGAACATGCCATCAGATTTGGGGAACGACGCTTTGAAGCCGGGATTCTTAAAAAAGCCGATGGGAATCTGTTATATGTGGATGAGGTAAACCTGTTAAGTGATCACCTGGTTAAATCGTTGCTGGAAGCGGCTTCATCCGGTGAAAATATCATCGAACGGGAAGGCATGTCATATCGGCATGCCGCCAATTTTGTTTTGGTCGGCAGCATGAATCCTGAAGAAGGTGGGTTACGGCCACAATTTCTCGATCGCTTCGGTTTATATGTTGAAGTGAAAGGCGAGACCGACACCCGGGTTCGGGCTGAAATTGTCCGACGACGGATCGATTATGAACGGAATCCGCTTGCTTTTGAAGAAAAATGGCGGGACCAGATTGTTGAACTGAGTAATCGGATTGAACGCGCCAGAGCAGATATCGGCAAGATTGTTGTGTCCGATAATGCCATGCAACTGGCCGCCTCGGTGGTGGATGAAGCTAATTGTGCCGGTCATCGGGCGGAACTGGTGATTATCGAAACAGCAAAAGCCATTGCAGCCATGGATGCCAGAAAAATGCTGAATATCAATGATATTAAAGAAGCGGCAAAATATGCGCTGCCGCACCGGATTCGTGAGAATAATGGTCAGCCGGAAGCTTCGTCACCACCACCAGAACCGGAAGAAGAGCAAGAGCTGGAAGAAAACCCAGATCAGGAACAAAACGAATCTGGTAATGAACCGGAAGAAGGATCGGAGCAGTCACAGGATCAGCCAGAACAACCGGATAATCCGCCGACTGAACCGCAAGAAAACCAGGAACCGGGGTTGGACTCCGAAACGCCGGAAGATTCCGGGGATGATCAAACTAATCAGGATGATGATTTTTTTCAGGGGGGAGAAGAAACCCTCGATGCGCCGGAGCAGATCTTTCAAATTGCCCGGTGGATATCAGAAACCGATAAGGGAACGATTTCAAAAGGAAGTGGAAAACGCAGCCTGATGGTAACCTCGTCGCTCCAGGGACGTTATGTCAGAAATCGTTGTCCAGCGAAAGGCGAGATCAAGGATATTGCCATTGATGCGACGCTGCGAACCGCAGCCCCTTATCAACGGTACCGCGAAAAAAATGGCATGGCCATTGCAATTAGTCAGTCGGATATCCGGGTCAAGATCCGGGAAAAAAGAACCGGGAATACTATTATTTTTGTCGTCGATGCCAGCGGTTCCATGGGTGCCAACAAAAGGATGAAAGCCGTCAAAGGGGCCGTTATCTCGATGCTTAATGATGCCTATCAGAAACGCGATAAGGTGGGGATGATCGTGTTTAAAAATTACTCCGCTGAATTGGTGCTGGGAGTCACTCGCAGTGTTGAATTGGCTGAAAAGAAACTGACGGCTTTGCCGACTGGCGGAAGAACGCCACTGGCAGCTGGTTTGAACATGGCTTTTGATGTGGTGAAAGCAGGAAAAATTAAGGATAAGGATATGCTGCCGGTGATTGTGCTGATCTCCGATGGCCGCGCTACTTACTGCGATCAGGGAAAAGATGCCTTTGAGGAAGCGATGAAAGTGGCCGGGCGCATTCAGGCCGAAAAGATCAAAACCATTGTCATCGATACCGATCAGAGTTTTATAAAACTCAATCTTGCCGAAAAACTGGCGGTTCGGATGGAGGCTGATCGTTATCAGATCGAAGAACTTCAGGCGAATAGTCTGATGACTGCGGTAGCACTATCGCTATGATGATTAGAAAGACAAAATAACAGAAAAAGAAAAGGAAAAGTAATGAAAAAAAATATCAAAATCTACCCATTTACGGCCATCGTCGGGCAGGAAAAAATGAAGCTGGCACTGATTCTCAATGTCATTAATCCCTCACTTGGTGGGGTCTTGATCAGAGGCGAAAAAGGAACCGCCAAATCAACGGCAGTTCGCGCCCTGGCAGATTTGCTGCCGGAACGGGATCAGGTCGAAGCCTGTAAGTTTTCATGTGATCCATCAAATAGGGATCAGGCCTGTTCCGAGTGCCTGGAAAAAATAAAAAGTGAGAAGATCAATATGGTTCAAACAAAAATGAAGGTGATTGATCTGCCGGTGAGTGCCACCGAGGATCGGGTGGTCGGAACATTGGACATTGAACATGCGATTAAAAAAGGGGAAAAACGCTTTGAACCCGGTATTCTGGCTCAGGCAAACCGGAATATTCTTTATGTTGACGAAGTAAACCTGTTAGACGACCATGTCGTTGATATCCTTTTGGATTCAGCCGCCATGGGCATAAATACCATTGAGCGGGAAGGGATTTCATTTACCCATCCGGCTAAGTTTACCCTGGTGGGGACCATGAATCCCGAAGAAGGGGATCTACGGCCTCAGCTCCTGGATCGTTTTGGCTTGGTGGTCGATGTGTTAGGTGAAGGCGATATCAGCCAGCGGGTGGAAGTTATCAAAAGACGGTTGAATTTTGAAAAAGAGTCGGATTTGTTTCATCAGGAATTTAACGCCGAACAGACGGCATTGGCGGACACGATTCAAAAAGCCATTGAATTTTTACCAGATGTAAGCTTTGATGATCAGTTGCTCGAAATCATCGCCAGGATATCGACGGCGCTGGGGGTGGATGGTCATCGGGCTGATATTGTTATGATGAAGACAGCAATGACCATTGCTGCTTATCATGGTAGAGCAGAAGTGACCAAAGAAGATGTTAAAGAGGCGGCGGGTTATGTGCTGCCGCATCGGATGCGCAAACGTCCGTTTGATGATTCCCAGTTTAGTCGGGGCAGCATTGACGAAATTGTCGATGAATTGGTTGGCTAGGTAGTAATCAGTATTATAAATGGGGCGGAAGGAAGAGAGCATGCTATTATATACGCTGCCAACAGGAGAACGGGTTTTTCGTTATCAGAAAAGCATCGTTATCCCATTTAAAGGAAAGAGACACGTGTTATCGACAGCTCATTTAAATGGAGGGTATCAGGAAGATTTGAAGACGGTTTTCAATCATGATGCCAATCCTGGTGCAGGAATGGCCTGTAGTTTACGGGCCGATACCTATCAGGAACACATGAAATTGATTACCGAAGAGCTTGGGTTGGATCCGGCAACGACAGCCGGAATCACTACCGCTGCCTCGATGGAAAATGTTTCAATTAAGACGGCAGAATTTAGGGAGTTGAAAGTGACGGCCATTGTAACCGGAGGTATCGAAGTCAATGGTGGAAGAGTTGGAGATCCGACAATCTGGCATGAAATTGATAATAAAACACAACGGATTAAAGCAGGAACCATCAATATTATGCTTTATATTAATGGGAATTTACCGCCCGAAACAATGACGCGAAGCCTGGTAACTTGCACTGAAGCGAAAACGGCAGCGATCCAGGAGCTGATGATTGGAAGTCAGTATTCAAGAGGTTTGGCAACCGGTTCGGGAACGGATGGCACGATCATCGTTTGCGATGCAGAATCGCCATACACCTATCAATTTGCCGGAAAACACAGTAAACTGGGGGAGCTGATTGGATTGGCGGTTAAGCCAGCAGTGAAAGAAGCCCTGTATCTCCAAACGGGTGTCAATCCGGAGCGGCAGTTTAGCGTGTTGCGAAGACTGGAACGATTTGGGATCAATCAGGAAATAATCTGGGAAGCTTATCAACAGAAATACGCAATGGATAAACCTGAATTTGTCTGTCGCCTGGAAGGAATCGATAATATTCCCGAATGGGTACTGCTCGCCTCAATCTATGCCCATTTAATGGATCAGCTGGACTGGGATCTATTGGCGCCGAATCAGGTTATTCAGGAAGGTACGGTTGTTTTAAAACGAATGTGGAATCACAACGAAATCGATGTACCAGCAGAGATTAACGGCGTATCAAAAGATGAATCAATTCAAATGATGACGCAACAGATGATCACGTGTCTGGTGGAACTCGTACAGGAGGAAGAGTAATGTATCGAATTGTTTTTATCTGTTCACCGATGGACCATTCTTATCACATTAAGGATGCGGCACAGCAATTGAAACAAGAAACGGCTGATATTTCAGTTGATTTTCTGGACAGCAGTCGTATCGATCGTTCATCAGATGAACAGCTTCTGGCGATGGAAAAGCTGGAAAAAGCTGATTTTGTTTTTGTTTTTATGCATGGTGGCCTGACTCAATTTAAATCTTATGCGACGATAATGGAGACGTTTGAAAATAAAAAACGATTTTTCGTCTGGTCGGGTTATGATGAGGAAAACCGGCTGGCATTAAAAAAATCTGGCATTTCAGCGATGGAATATGAAGTGATCCAGCACTATGTCATGGATCATCGCGTCGGTAATGCGATCAACCTGTTAAAATATCTGGGTGCCTATTATGGATACTTGAAACTTGAATACCTGGCGCCGGCCCATGCCCAGTGGGAGGGCATTTATTATCCGGGGAAAGAACTAAGCATTGAAGAAGCGCTCAAGGAGGCTGCAGCCAGCAGTAAACCGGTGATTGGCATTCTGCTTTATAGCCGCTTGTTGCAGGAAAATAATCTGGAACATATCGCCGCATTGATTGCGGAAATTGAAAAGCAGGGAGCATATCCACTGGCGGTCTATTCGGCATCGGCACCGGATCTGACCATCGGCTGCCAGGGTTTTCACTGGGTTGTCGATCATGTGTTTACGACGGATGGCAAGCGGAATGTCGATGTTATTATCAATACCATGAGTCATTCACAGAGCATTCTCTCAGATCCGGGAGATGGCTCGCAGACGGTTGAAAAAAGTATTTATGAAAGCATCGATGTCCCGGTGATTAAGGGGCTCAGCACCTATCAAAGCTATGAAGACTGGCGGGAGAATCTTCGCGGGATTGATAGCATGTCTTTTCCCGGAAGCGTCTATTATCCGGAGTTTGACGGACAGATCATCAGCTTTACCTTTGCTTACACCACGATGATCCGGGATGATATCGGTGAAAAAACAACCAATCAACCGATTCCGGATCGGGTGGCCAACCTGTGTGAATTGGCAATTAATTGGGCGAAGTTATCACATAAGGATAATAAAGATAAAAAAGTTGCCATTCTCTTTCATAATATGCCGCCGCGAAATGATATGATTGGTTGTGCCTTTGGTCTGGATACGCCCCAAAGTGTTTTTGATATGGTTAAGGCCCTGGAAAAAAATGGTATCACAACGGCCTATGATTTTGAAAATGGGGATCAAATCATTCAGAATATTATTAATGGGGTCAGCAATGATACCCGGTGGTTGTCGGCAGAGCAGGCAATTGAGCGAAGTATTGCGATCATCGAAAAGAATGAATATGATCAATGGTTCGAGCCGCTGGATGAAAAAAGCCGTCAGGAAATGGTTCGTGACTGGGGCGAACCCCCAGGAGAAAATATGGTGCATCAGGGCAGAATGCCAGTACCGGGTATTCTTAATGGTAATATTTTCATTGGACTGCAACCGGCCAGAGGTTATGAAGATAAAGCCGACGAGGTCTATCACAGTACTGATATTGTGCCGCCTCATCAGTACATTGCCTTTTATAAATGGATTAAGTATGGATTTCAGGCGGATGTGATTGTCCATGTGGGGACTCATGGGACGCTGGAATGGCTACCGGGAAAAGAAATCGGCTTGTCTTCGGCCTGTTATCCCGATATTGCTATTTCTAATATTCCTCATCTTTATCCCTACAGTATTACGGTTGAAGGCGAAGGGATTCAGGCGAAAAGGCGCTCTTATGCGGTGATCCTGGATCATTTAATTCCATCATTGACCTTAAGTGGATCTTATGATGAAATGGAAGAACTGGATGATCTGATTAAGCAGTATTATCGGGCACGAAGTACCGATGCCGGCAAGATGAGTTTTGTGCAGGAAAATATTGAAAAAATTGTTATGGAGGGTGACTACTTAAAAGATTTGAATCTGACGGTCGCAGCGATGCAGTCAGATTTTTCGGGATTTGTTGAACAGTTGCATAGCTGGGTTGAAGAGATCAAGAATACTTTGATTAAAGATGGCCTTCATATTTTTGGTAAGGCGCCGATTGAAGAAAAACGTCATCAGTTGGTTTGTGCGTTGTTGCGTTTGTCCAATGGGAAGGTGCCTTCTTTGACCCAGGCCACCTGTCGGGCGAAAGGTTATAATTATGAGGTTCTTAAAAACGAACCGCAGGCAGTCGATCAGCAGGGAATTACGAATTTGATGAAATTCAATGAAATTGAAGCGATCAGTCGCAAACAGGTGACGGATTATTTCAGCAATCAGCAGGAACCGACCTTTGTTCTGGAAAAAGCGAGCGACTATTTTGAAACAGCGGAATTGACTGATCTTGATGAACTGGTGACGGTATTCCAATTCATCGAAAATACGGTTGTGCCAAAACTGGATGCAACGACCGATGAGATGAAATATCTGGTAAATGGCGTGGATGGAAAATTCGTTCCGCCTGGGGGTTCGGGCGCACCGACCAGGGGACGGGTCAGCATCTTGCCAACTGGTCGGAATTTTTATGCCATTGATCCCTCAGCGGTGCCGACCCGGGCTGCCTGGGAAGTTGGGAAGCAATTGGGACAAAAAATGATTGACCGCTATGTTAAGGATGAAAACAAATTTCCGGAAACGATGGTCATTGTCGTTTATGCCGGTGAAACCATGAAAACATCTGGCGATGATATTGCCGAAATCTATTACCTCTTGGGTGTCAAACCAAAATGGCTGGAAAATTCGGACAAGGTGATTGGACTGGAAGTGATTCCGATCGAAGAATTGGGCCGGCCCCGGGTTGATGTGACGTTGCGGATTTCCGGTTTGTTCCGTGATACCTTTCCAAATCTGATTGAATCAGTCGAAGCAGCAGTCAATATGGTTGCGTGCCTGGATGAATCGGATCAGGACAATATTATCAAACGGAATTTTCAAAATGAAGTGCGGGAACTGATTAAAAATGGTACCAGTCTTGAAGTGGCTCAGGAAGAGGCGGGAATGCGAATTTTCAGTGATCCGCCAGGAACCTATGGAGCCGGTGTCACCCAGCTGATCAACAGCAAAAACTGGCAAAATTATACCGATCTGGGTAATATTTATACCTTCTGGGGCGGCCACGCTTATGGCAAAAATGTGCATGGGAAACGGGTGACCGAAGTTTTTGCCAGGCGTTTATCCAAGGCGCAGATTACGGTGAAAAACGAATCATCGATGGAAATTGATATGCTTGAAAGCGATGATTTCTATAATTATCATGGGGGATTGATTGCCGCAGTGCGAACCGAATCGGGTGAAAAGCCGCATTCCTATTGTGGGGACACCAGTGATCCGTCCCGGGTGGGTTTAAACAACGTTAAAGAGCAGACCGCTAAAATTATGCGCGCCCGGATTTTGAATCCGAAATGGTTTGACGGTTTAAAAGAACATGGTTACAAGGGGGCCCAGGAGATCTCGGGAATGGTTGATTTCGTTTTTGGCTGGGATGCGACATCAGATATTGTTGAAGACTGGATGTATGAAAAAATCAGTGAAAATTTCCTCTTTAACGATGCACGACGGGAATGGATCAAGGACGTAAATCCCTGGGCCATTCAAAATATGACTGAGCGTCTGCTGGAAGCGGCACAACGGGGAATGTGGGACGCCAAAGCAGAAAGTCTGGAAAAGCTTCGCGCCATGTATATGGATATTGAGGGTGACATTGAAGGATTCAGTGAATAGAAAAGGGGATGAAAATTGATTTTACAATTTAAATAAAGATCTAAACAAAAGGTGGTCGAAATAGAAAACGTCTTTCGGCCTGGAGTGATTGAGGAGGAAGGGAAAAAATGCTGGAAATTAAAAATTTGACCAAAGAGTATAAAAATGTTACAGCGGTGGATCATCTTGATTTAACCATTAAAGATGGCGAGTTTTTCGGTTTGCTGGGGCCCAATGGTGCCGGAAAAACGACGACGGTTCGAATGATCAGTACCATTACGCCAAAAACGTCGGGAGAAATCGTGATTGACGGAGAAAGTATTGATCGGAATTTAACGGCGATTAAAGCAAAAATTGGAGTGGTGCCGCAGCAGAATAATCTGGAAAATGAGACGTCTGCCTGGGAAAATCTGGAAGTACATGGCATCTTATATGGAATTAACAAGGAAAAGCGACGCAAGAAGATTGAAGAGTTATTTGAATTTACCGGCTTGACCGAGCGCAAAGACGATCTGGTTAAAACCTATTCCGGTGGGATGAAGCGTAAACTGATGATTGCCAGAGCGTTACTTCATGAACCGGAGATTTTGCTGCTGGATGAGCCGACCGTCGGGCTGGATGCATCAGCCCGACGAAAAATGTGGGATCTGTTAAAACGATTGAAGTCAAATGGTTTAACGGTGTTGCTGACCACCCATTATATTGAAGAAGCAGAGGTTTTATGTGATCGGGTTGGATTGATTAATAAAGGCCAACTATTGAAATTGGATACCCCCTGGAACCTGATCGAAGAAGTTGGTAAGGTGACAGTTGAATATTTTAAAAACGGAGAAACCCAGGAAGAATTTTTCAGATCCCGGGAAGAAGCCAATGTTTATGCTGCTGAACTGGAAGGGGATGTGCGCATTCGTCCGTCAAATCTGGAAGATGTCTTTTTGAAATTTACGAACAGAAGGGTGGAGGAAGCATAATGAGTGGATTATATGGCATTTTATGGCAGGAATTTATTGTCTTTAAACGAAAATTCTGGGCCACGACGATTGGCTTTTTAGTTTCGCCCATCTTATATCTGGTGGCATTTGGCTGGGGGCTTGGAAGCGGTATGGAGATCGATGGCGTGTCCTATATGGCCTATATCATACCGGGGATTATTGCGATGAATACAATGATGACAAGCTTTAACAATACCGCTAATTCAATTAATATCTCGCGCATTTTTTATAAGACATTTGAATATTATGTGATTTCACCGATTAATATGACAATTTACGCATTGGGAAAAATAATTGCCGGCGCCTTTTATGGCATTTATTCCGGAATCTTGATTACCGTGATCGTGTCGATTTTTACCTCGGATCTGGTGATTACGCCATATTTTATTTTTATTGCGTTGTTAAACTGTTTTGTCTTTTCGGCGCTGGGGTTTTTAATTGGGTTACTGATTAATTCTCATGCCGACATGTCGAAATTTATGAGTTTTGTAATTACCCCGATGTCTTTTTTATGTGGAACCTTTTTCCCGATTGACAAGATGCCGGAAATTTTACGATGGTTTATTTATTTATTACCCCTGACCCATACCAATATCGCATTGCGGACAACGGGGGAAACACCCGAAAATATGATGCTGCATGCAGCGGTGTTAATGCTTTATTTGATCGTGATATTTATCATCAGCATACGGTTATGTAAGAATGTGGAATAAAAGGTAGTATGGGCATGAATCAGACTAATAAGGGAAAAGAATTATTAACGATGGCGAAAGAAAAAGTGTTGATTGTATTGTGGACAACCAGCCGCTGCAATCTGGCCTGCAAATACTGCTATGCCGGTTCAACCGATTTAAAAGAGGATATGGATTTTGAGACAGCGGCACAGACTCTGGATCTGTTTTCAGACCATACCATGAAAATTCAGTTTGCCGGGGGTGAGCCGCTTTTAAACTATCTGCTAATCTGTCAGATCGTTGATTATGTCAAAGCGAAGGGGTATGACGCCAGCTTTCAGATGCAGACCAATGGGATCTGTATCACGCCGGAAATTGCCACTGGTTTGAAAAAAATGAAAATTGCCTTAGGGGTCAGTCTCGACGGTCCTCCGGAAGTCAATGAATTTTCCCGGGGAAAAACCCGGGAAGTGATTGCCGGGATTCAGTGCCTTGCTGAGGAAGGAATTAAGATTAACTTAAACAGCGTGGTGACCAGCCATAGCGTCCAACAGCTTCCCAAACTAGTCAATTTCGCCTATTATCTGGGCAATGTTGGAGGAATTGGTCTTGATTTGCTTCGCGATGCCGGAAGGGCCAGAGACAACCCAGAGTCCATCAAAAAAGCCACCCCGGAGCAATTGCAAAAGGCGCTGAAAGAGATGGTCGAAGCAGCTCGGGAACTTGACGAACTGACCGGTAAAAAAATTGTAATCCGGGAGATCCATGAAGCCAGACAGCGGTTAAAAACGTCGCCCTGCAGTAAAGCGTATTGTTATGCTTCCTGTGGCCAATCCTATGTGGTGCTGCCCAATGGTGATGTCTATCCCTGTGGATCGCTGATTGATCAACCGGAATATTATATGGGCAATGTTAAAACTTCGTCATTGAAAAGCATAGCCATTGAAAAAAAAGAACCAGAAACCTGTAAAAGCTGTGACTTTTATGCTGTCTGTCCCGGTGGCTGTCCCTCCCGGCTGTTGATCAACGGGAATGATGAAGAGAACATGTCTTTGGATTGTGTGCTGAAAAAAACGGCCTTTGAAATTGCCCGAAATGGTTGAAGGAGGAGAAATGAAAACTGCAATTGTTTATTACTCCCAGACTGGCAATACCAAAAAAATCGCCAGCGCTATTTTTGAAGGGATGCATAAAGAATTTGAAACCGTAGATTTGATACCGGTGATTAATTTGAAAGATTCAGACATACTTAAAACCTACGATATCATCGGCATCGGCTGTCCGGTCTGGTGTATGAAAGAACCGGGAATTATTGGTCGACTACTGGCAGATCTGAAGGAGGTAGACGGGAAACAGGCCTTTTTATTCTGTACCCATGCCACTCTCATCGGGGGATTTTTTGAAAGGTTGATTCCGATCCTTCAAGAAAAAGGATTAAAGGTTCTCGGGTGGGAAGACTGGTTCGGGGGCAAGGTCAACCCCACGGTGGAAGGACCCTATTATACCGATGGTCATCCCGATGATGTAGATCTTCAGGAGGCTCGGGCATTTGGTCAGGAAATGGCTGTCCGGAGTATTCGGGTTGCCAATGGTGATAAGACCATCTTGCCCAGTCTTCCGGAAGGTGACAAATATGTAAAACGCTATGGCAGTCTTGAGAAAATTGCGGCAATGGTGACAACGCCATCAGAAAAAACAGCCCATACCCGGGCAGCGTTCCGGTTTAATCGGGACCAGTGCACTCAATGCGGTCTGTGTCAGCAGTTTTGTCCCGCAAAAAGTATTAATCCCTGGGATCAGGTGCCATTGTCCGAGGAAACCTGTGAGCATTGTCACTTTTGTGAATTGATCTGTCCCGGTGGCGCGATTTCGTTCACCGGAAAATTGCGGATTGATCCGCAAAATCCGTTTACCAAAGCACTGATGGCAGATTTGATGGAAAATCAGGAATTCAGACGTTACCGGCCAAAAGTTGAATTTTCAGAGGTGGGAACGGTCATGCCATCGCAAGAAAGGTTAAAGCAGTATCCCTATCTTTTTATTGATGAGGATGTGGGGGTGTTGAAACCTTAGTGATGTTATTGCTGAAGTCCGATGGACCAGGATTTTAAAATCAGGATTCAAAGCTGACATATTCCTGAATAATCGTTTTTAACTCAAGGATGCCTACCCCGGTAAGTGCACTGACCGGATGAATCTTATCCGGATGGATACCTGCATAAGTCAGGTAACGCCGACTGCGTTTCAGATCGCTATGCCTGTGGTCGATCTTGGTAATGACCCCGATCACCGGGACGTTGTAGGTACAGACAAAATTGGGCGGAACCGAGTTCTGATGATCGGTACTGGAATTAATCAGGACGATCAGTCCGGCATCACAAGTCACATTGATGGCCTGGGGTCGAAAACAGGGTAGTTCAATAAACTCACCGGGGGTATCAATAAAATGGTCAGAATAACTGACCTGCTGGGTTTTGCCATAACTGATAAACTCATTGGTCAGCCGTTGGAATAAGGTGGTTTTTCCACTGCCAATCCGTCCGATCAGGGCGACGCGGTTTTTATTATTTGCCATGAAAATTCTCCGTTAGGCTGATTGGACAAAACGTGCTTCCCGGCCGATACAGGCATCGATGGGGCAGGTTTGACAATCGCAGTAATCCAATAAATCCTCGAAAAGAATGCCGGAAGAACTGTAAAGCGGGCGCATGGTGCTGTACGGGGTTATCTCCATGCCGATGCTTTTGGTCGAGTTGCCGAAGGTATTGAAGATGATTTGATTGGCCTCAATTGACCAGTCTGGGAGTAGACCGGGATTGACCATCCCGATTTTATCAATACCGTGCTCCAACTGGATCGTTTTTTTCAGATAGCGCATCGCTGAAGCCATAACCGGCAGCTTAAGCGAATTTACCAGATATTTTTCGGTCTGAATGAGGTTGGTTGGCATGTCGCCGATGGTCAGCAGATACAAAAACACCCTTTGATTGTCCGATAAGAGATGTTTCAGGATTTTACTTTTATATACATGGCCGCCGATCAGAATCGTGTTGCCGGTGGTTGTTTCGACCGGACATTCTTTGAGAATGGCCTGGGGCTCAAACCATTTGCTTAAAATATTCGCAGCATGGCTGTACTCTTCATAGGCAGAGGAATCCGCCGCAAGGGGTTTCTTTCCCAGCAATTTTTCAATATCTGTTCCAATGGGAATCTTTTTGATAACAACGTCTTTCATTTTTTTCCTCTTTTCTTGAGTGTTCAGTTTTTTTATTTCTGCAAAAAAAATAAAAAACCTTTTCAAAAAAAGGTTTACAAATGCGGGACTATCTCAGTGACGTCATCAATTAAAGGAGAACGTCATTTCGTTTTCTTCTCACATTTTGCAGCCTTCTTTGAAGCTTCAAACAGATGATGCGTTTACAAAAATATCCTGACTTGGAGGGACTTCCTGCACCCAGCCTTCTCGGTTTTCCCAATGACTGAATACGTCCATATTCTCCTTACAGTAGCAAAGAAACTGTCGCAGATTTTCACCGCGTTCCTTTTGTAAATGCTTTTCTATGCCAATAATAAACTAAAAATGGGTGTTAATCAAGTCTATTATTGTTTTTTTCAAGATGAAGGTAAAGATCCTTGGATTAGAGACAATAACTGAATTTAAAGCTTATTTGCAAATCATGAGAATTCCTTGCCGGAAATTAAAAGAGTTTTGAAAAAATGGTAACGGATCGATAACAAAGGAAATGTTTTGTTTGCGAATATCCCTAATATCCTGGGATCAGCTACGCTAAAACACAGAAACGGAATTGCTATCCGCTTCTGTGTTTTGAATTGAGATTCGTCTAGTCAACCATAACCATAACCGATGTTGCTTTGATGACCGCAGTTGCATCACCGCCGACGACTAATCCAAGATCTTTGATCGCCGCCATGGAAATTGTTGCTGAAATGATGTTACCATTTCCAATATCAATTTTCACGATTCCGCTCACCGCACCATCTTCAATCGCAACAATTTTTCCTTTCAACTGGTTTCTTGCACTTAATTTCATTTTGACACCTCCTTTCCCACAAGGTAATCATTACTACCTTTTTAATTTTACCCATTTTACGCTAGACAAAACAGTGTTAAATGGCGAAGCGCATTTAACCGAAATGATCTCTTGACATAAAAGAAGGGTATACAATATAATAACATTCATAACATAACAAAACAATACTAAGTGAATCAAAAGGAGAAGTTGAGTGAAACGTAGAGGAAAATGGTTTGTAGTTTTATTGGTAATGGGAACACTGCTTAGTCTGTTGTCAGGCTGTGGCAGCAATTCAAGTCAGGCCGAAGAAAAGGCTGATACGACAAAAAGCCTTGATGGTCAAACGTTGTTTGTATACTGCGGAGCCGGGATGACCAAACCCTTTGGTGCGATTGCCGATCAGTTTAAAGCAGAAACCGGTTGTGACATCCAGGTGGTTTATGCCAACGCCGCTCAAAGCCAGAATCAGATTCAGACAACTGGCGAAGGTGATTTGTTTATTGCTGGCTCGGCTGATGAGCTCAAACCGGTTCAGGATAAGGTGAGCGAAAGCATCGATCTGGTTAAACACATTCCGGTGCTGGCGGTAAAAAGCGGCAATCCGCTTGGCATCACTGGCTTAAACGACTTAACCGGGGCCGGGGTCGAAGTCGTGTTGGGGGATAGTGAAGCGACACCGATTGGTAAGATCGCCAATAAAGCCTTAACCGACCTGGGCATTTTAAACAATGTGAATGTCGTCGCCCGGGCCGCAACAGCCCCGGAAATAGCCAATGCCCTGTCGGTGGACGAATGCAATGCAATTATTGTCTGGAAAGAAAATGTGCCAGCCAATGCTGAAATTGTCAATACCCCAGACCTCAATGCGTATGTAAAAACAGTTCCGGCAGCCAAATTAAGCAGCAGTGCCAATACAGAAGCGCTGGCGGCGTTTATGACCTATCTGGATTCGGATCCGGTCAAGACGATTTGGGAAAAAAACGGTTACGAAGTACTCAACTAGACTGTTGGTATGAGAGGGAAAATATCAACCTTTGATTTTTTTGAAATCCTGACCATTATTATTACCTTTATTGTCATTATCTTTACGACGGCGTTGATATTGGCAATTGTACTTAAAGGGATCCCTTATTTAGGGGCCGCGTTTTATTCGGATGAAGTACGGTTTTCCATCAGGCTAAGCTTATATACAGCCAGTATTGCGACGCTTATTTGTATGTTGCTGGCGATACCGACTGCTTACGCATTAACCCGGACCGTATTTCCATTTAAAAAGGCATGTCAAATGATAATTGAACTGCCGCTGTCGATGCCCTATCTCGTTTTAGGACTCAGTCTATTGATTATTTTCTCCTCGGATTTTGGGAAAGCTTTAAAAGAGTTGGGGTTTAGAGTCGTGTTTGATAAAAATGGGATCATTATCGCCCAGATAGTTGTCAATTTACCGTTTGCCATTCGCTTTATTCGTACGGCGTTTGAAGAAGTTGATGAGCGGCTGGAATTCATTTCCGGCAGTCTGGGAGCAACAAAGTGGGAGCGATTTATCACCATTACCCTGCCGCTCGCCCGAAATGGTATTCTTTCAACGATTATTCTGACATGGTCGAGAGCCTTAGGCGAGTTTGGAGCGACCCTGATGCTAGTCGGTGCGACGCGGATGAAAACCGAAACATTGACGACATCGATATATTTGAATCTGGCGACGGGTGATACCGGCGCTTCAATGGCTTCGGCGACAGTGATTCTGATCATTTCGCTGCTGTCTTTGTTTCTGACTAATTGGATCGGTCGAAAAAATAAGCAAGAAAGCCGGATGAAGGATGTGAACAGATGGTAAATGCAATGGTTGAAATCAACAATTACTCTGTCCAATTGGGAAAATTCAAGTTGAATCAGATCAACTTAAACATCGGTGCGAAAGAGATCTTTGCGGTTTTAGGCAGAACCGGATCGGGCAAGACCGTTTTGCTTGAATCGGTCGCAGGATTTTACCGGAAATTTTCCGGTAAAGTAATGATTCAGGGGATCCCCGTCATCGATGTACCGCTGGAAAAGCGAAATATTGGATTTGTCTATCAGGATTTTGGTTTATTTCCCCATATGACTGTTTTTGATAATATTACCTATGGCTTAAAAATCCGCAAAATGGACAAAGGCGTTCAAAAAGAAAGGGTCGATAAAATGGCAGAAATATTATCCATCGGCCATATTCTTAAACAGTATCCCGGAACCTTAAGCGGCGGCGAACGACAGCGAACGGCACTGGCCCGGGCGCTGATTTTAAACCCGCAGTTGCTTTTGATGGATGAACCCTTTTCATCTTTGGATCCGGCAACTAAAGAAAACATGTATGATCAAATTAATAAAATTCATGAAATTTTCGGCTGTACGATTCTATTTGTGACCCATGATTTCAATGAAGCCCAGCGCATGGCGGACCGAATCGGCATTATGGTAAATGGTGAATTAAAAGCAGTCAGAAAAAGTGCCGACTTATTCGAGCGGTGTCAGGATGAAGAAATCAATCAGTTTCTGGGCCGGAATGATGAAGGGAGTGTTCACTAGTGAAAGAGCAGGTGTTTGCGGTAGAAGGGATTATGTGCCCCAAATGTGTCAAGAAAATTACGGACGTATTACTACAAAAAAATGGTATCAGTCAGGTTGGGGTCAGCGATGATTATCAGTCCGTTACAATTCTATTTGACGAGCAGCGGATCATCGCCGATAATATCAAAGACAGCATCGAAACAATCGATGGCAAAGTATTCAAAATAAACACCTGAAACGGAGGAATAAAGATGTCATTTATATCGATCAACGAGATTGACCAGTTAATTAACGAGGACGTCCCCTATATTGATTTGACCAGCTGGGTTTTGGGGGTCAGGGAACAGCCGGGAAAAATTGCTTATTTTACCCGGGAAGATGCGGTTGTCTGTGGCACCGAAGAAGTCAGTTCGGTCTTTGAGCGTTTACATATCAAAACAGAATCGATGGTGGCTTCAGGGCAGAAAGTCAGTGCCGGTGATGAATTGATTACCGGCACGGGACGGGCCGAAGATTTACATAAAGCCTGGAAGGTGGGTCAGAACATTCTTGATAATTGTTCGGGAATTGCCACCAAAACCCGAAAAATGGTGGATATGGCCAAGAGTGTCAGTCCAAACACAGCGATCTTGACAACCCGGAAGGGATTTCCCGGAACCAAGGCATTGGCGATTAAGTCGATTATGTCTGGCGGGGCCATGCCCCATCGCTTGGGCTTGTCAGAAACGATTCTTATATTTAAACAGCATCTGAATTTTATTGGCGGGTTTGATGGTTTGCTAAAAAAAATGCCGGAGCTGAAAGCGGAATGCTGCGAAAAGAAAATTATTGTCGAAGCCACCACTCTGGAGCAGGCAATTGAGCTTTGCCGGGCCGGTGTCGATGGAATCCAGTTTGATAAACTGACGGTGGAGGATCTGAGCGCAGCGGTTAAGCAGTTACGCAGTGAATTTCCCAGCGTTGTGCTCCTGGCGGCAGGGGGCATCAATGAGACTAATATTAGCGCTTATGCCGGCACCCAGGTCAATGGCATCGTGACAACCAGTCTGTACAGTGCCAAACCTATTGATGTTGGAGTTAAGATCGGTTAATAGCTTCATTTTAAGATACAAGCATGGTGACTTGTATCTTTTTTGTTTAAGCGACTGATCCGGGATGGACATCGATTTAATCATTTGCATTATTGACATATGCTATTTATAGCTTATAATATTGTATAGCCGGATCGATTAGTGATTAGTTACGTGGTGCAAAAAATAAGAAAAAAGCGGGGAAATGAAGATGGAAGAAAATAAGTGTCAATTGGTCAATGATTATGCAATCGAGAATTTTAAGAGTGGCTTAAATTGTGCAGAAAGTGTTTACGATGCCTTGCTGCGCGCCGGGGTTCTGGATGTTCCCCGGGAAACGATTGCGATGTGTACCGGTTTTGGCGGCGGCATCGGCCTTGTCGGTGAAACCTGTGGCGCTTTGTCAGCTGCCGTGATGGCAAACAGTGCGGTTTATGGCCGCAAGGATCCCTGGAGCATCGATGCTGAGATTCGTGGCCCGGAAGTTGGTCAAAAATATTACCGACGTTATAACAATCTGGTCGGCGAGTTCTGCAAAGCCAACGGTAAGGCAACTTGTCGCGATATCTGTAAGCCATTTGAAGATTGGAACGGAAAAGAACGCCGGGTACACTGCATGAAAATGGTGGGAACAACCGCTCAATTAGCGTACAAATATCTGCAAATTCCGCAAAACGAAGCCTTCGAGCTGCCATATGGCGAAAAAATGAGCGATAACAACAAGAAATAAGAGCGGATAAAAGGAGTAAGGTGTAAAAATGTATTTAGCGATGTCGATGGACGGTAAAACACTGGAAAGCAATGTGGCCAAGCAGTTTGAAACGGGGAAGTATTTATTGGTGGTTGATACCACGAGTTTAAGTGTGAGTGCAATTGAAAACAGCGAAGACTTTTCGGCAGAAAGTTTGGCACAAAAAGTAATTGACCTGAAGTGTGAAGGGATCATCACCGGAACAATCAGTCATCCGCAGGCCTTTGAGATCCTGGCTGATGCCTGCATTACCCGTTTTCTAGGTTCTGGATTTACAGGTATGGAAGCCCTCGATTTAATGAAGAAACGTGATTTAAAGCTCATCAGAAACATCGATGGTACCGATGAATGTGGTGGCGATCATGACCATCACCATTAAACAATAGCTTATCACAGAAAAAACCCTAAAATATAGGGTTTTTTCTGCGTATAAGGATGATTTAATTACTGTCCTTAAAGCCGGATTTCGAGCAATCCGGTCAGCGGATCGCTTATTCGAAATCCGCACCGAAAAAAGATGGGGCTCTAAAATAATCAGGCTTCCCAAACAACAAAATAGACCCCATCCGCTCGCTTTTGCCCCTTGGCCAGCTCGAGATGTCGCAGGACGGACATGTTGGTGCTGATTTCATCCGGCGTTAAGCCGAATTTTTCGACGCATTGCGGCATGGTTACACCACCGCAATCTTTCATAAATAAATAGAGATTCTTTTGCGGATCGGTTAAACCGTCAATGCCGGTCTGGCCGGAATTTTTGCGATCGAGTTTGGCACTGTGAACGGCACTGGGGTCGCAGGTCTGGGTCACCTTATGTTGGCCCATGGCACAATCATCACAAAAAATCTTTCCTTTGACTTCATAAACATCATCGTCTTCAAGACTGATTCCACAACTAAAACATGTTTGCATAGCTACTCTCCCTGACATTTCTAAATATTCTGGTTATTGCAACATACTGATTAAAAGAAGTAATTTTAATCGGCAGCCTGATTAACTATAGCATATCATTTTTGCGGCGGGCTTGCTATAGCGTTGAATAATTTTTTTATGATGAAAAATCACGGCGACAGTTATTGACATATGTTTAATATAACATATAATACTTATAAAAAGCGGAATACAGCGTTGATCATTGGTGTTAAGGCGAGAAAGGATAAATTTGAAATGGAAAAAGAGAAGCAACAAGCTGATTTGACAGGGGCAGCATCACATCAAAATTTTAAAACAAAACATCGCAAGTTGGCAATGGATTTATTCCGACAAGGATATAATTGTTCTCAAGCTGTCTTTCTGGCGTTTAGCGATGAGTGTGGCTTGGACTTTGAAACGGCCGCCAGGCTCAGTTCATCCTTCGGCGCAGGAATGGGCAGACTTAGAGAAGTGTGCGGTGCGGTGACCGGGATGTTTATGGTGGCAGGTTTGCTTTACGGCTACAGCGATCCCCAGGATCAGTCCGGAAAAACCGCCCATTATCAGCGGATTCAGGAGCTAGCCAAACAATTTGAGGATAAAAACCAGTCCATCATCTGCAGGGAGTTATTGGGACTTGAAGCAGGCAAGGATAGTCCGGTTCCGGAACTGCGGACCGCAGCATACTATCAAAATCGGCCCTGTGAAGAGTTGGTGGGGATGGCAGCAGCGATGCTGGCAGCATACATCGAAGGACAAAAATTGCAACAACAGGAATGACATTAATTACTGAGTCAGGCAAAATCGGAAGCTTAAGGCGAGCAATTAAATTCAAATAGTTATTGACATATGTTTATAAAGCGGTATAATCATAATTAATAAAAACATATGTCAATAACTAAAAGGAGAGTATAATGAAAATAGCAATACCTGCAGATGAAAAAGTTCTGGCGAGTGAAGTATGCATGTCTTTCGGAAGAGCCCCATACTTTTACATTTATGAAACCACGACAAAAATGGGCGACTTCATTGAAAACGCTGCCGCCAGTAGTCCTGGCGGGGCGGGGGTTAAAGCGGCCCAGATCGTTGTCGATAGCCACGCCGATATCTTAATTACCCCACGTTGTGGCGAAAACGCCGCCGCTGTTTTTAAAGCATCGAATCTGGAAATTTATAAAAGTTCGCTGGGCTCGATTCAGGAAAACATCAACGCATATATGGATAACAAACTGGTTGTTCTCGACCAGTTTCACGCAGGGTTTCATGGCGTTGGCGGAAACTAAACTATGAAAA
>CAZEBY010000014.1:0-43633 GCA_964510565.1 uncultured Lachnospiraceae bacterium
TTCTGATGGGCGAGGTGATCGAATTCAATGAAACACCGATCATATTCACAAACCCCCATGATAAACGAACCGAGGATTACATCACCGGACGTTTCGGTTGATAAGGAGAAAAAACATGCGAATTGAATACAATGAAGAATTACGAATGATCAAAGATGAAATCCTGCTGATGTCGGCGATGACTGAAAAAATGCTGTCAGATTCGGTGGCCGCTCTAAAATCTCAGGATTGCGAACTGGCCCGATCGGTCATCGACCGCGACGATCTGGTGGATGCCAAAGAAATTGAACTGCAGCTGGTAGTCAGTCAGGTCATTGCCACCCAGGGTCCGGTGGCCACGGATTTGCGACGATTGGCTTCAACCTATAAAATCATTACCAATTTGGAGCGGATTGCTGATTTGGCGGTGAATATCTCCAAGCGGGTGCTGGAACTGTCGGAAGTTGTGTATATGAAACGACTGGTTGATATTCCCCGGGCCTGTGAACTGGCCGAAAAACTGCTGAAACTGGCGATTCAGGCCTTTGTTCATGAAGACATCAGTCGCTTAAGAGAAGTAGTGGATCTGGAGGATGAGATTGACGCTCTGAATATTCAGATTCATCATGAATGTCTGGCCTATATGATGGATAATTCGAAAAACATCCATCAGGGCTCGGTATTTATTTTCGTCGGTTCGTATCTGGAGCGGATTGGCGACCATGCTACCAATATTTTTGAAACGGTCTTTTACATCGTCACCGGTGACTACATTGATTTTAACGACCTGGATGAAGAGACGATTGAACAGACGCTGGCACTGCAAAAAAAGATCAAAGCCATGGAAAACGAATAATCAGCGAAATAGTGATTAAAGATTGATTACAAAAAGTCGGAAGAATTGTTGGTCCGACTTTTTTTGTATTTAATTGATTTACCATTATATTTAAATGTGTTGATAAGTGGTCACTAATTTGGGTAATTAAATATTCAGAGAAAAGAGATAATGCGGCTGAAATAAAATATGCTTCAGCCAGATAAAAAAAGAAAATTTCACCATCCTTGACCATAATTTTTCAGGCGGAAAATGAGTATTTATTATTTTGCCTGAGTCACTTCAGGTTTTAAATTTTGCGTAAGGACTGGAAGATAAAATGAATGAAAACAAAACACAAAGCACCAAAACAGCAAGCGCTGGTGACAATGGCAGTGAAGAGCGATTAAAAAGGCTTGTCGATATTCTTCAGCATCCTTCCGAGTCCATTCAGGAATTTCTGGATTATGCACTCACACAGGCGATTGAACTCACGGGTAGTCAGATCGGCTATATTTACCATTATCATGAAGACCGGAAAGAATTTGTTTTGAATACCTGGTCTGCTGATGTGATGAAAGACTGTCAAGTTGAGAAACAGGAAACGATCTATCAACTGGACAAAACCGGAATCTGGGGAGAAGCGGTGCGCAAACGCCGGCCGATTGTTGTCAATAACTTTCAGGAAAAAAATCCACTAAAAAAGGGCTACCCCAAAGGGCATGTTCCCCTGAATAACTTTTTTACAATTCCCGTTTTTAAGAATCAGGAAATTGTCGGTGTGGTTGGGTTGGCAAATAAAAAAACGGATTATGATGACAGTGATATTTTAAATATCAGCTTATTGATGGAAGGGGTCTGGACAGTTACTGAGACTAAAAAAGCAGAGCAGGCGTTAACTGAAAGTAAGGCTCGTTATGATGAGCTGGTTCAGCGAATTCCAGTAGGCATCTATACCATGCTCAGAAAAAATACGGGCGAAACCCGGTTTGAATACTGCAGCGAAAAGTTTTGTCAAATGCTCGGATTGTCTGTAGCTGCGGTGTTGGCAGACAGTGAAGCGGTTGACCAGGCGATCCACCCAGAAGACCGGTTGTCTCTTAAAAAGACAAAAAAACAGGCAGCTAGTCGTGGTCAGAGTTTTCGCTGGGAAGGTCGTAGTCAAATCGGCGGAGTGACCCGTTGGATTCGCTTTGAATCTGAGCCAACCCTATTAAATAATGGAGATAGCCTTTGGAATGGCGTTCTTTTAGATATTTCGGAACAAAAGCAGGCGGAAGAAGAACTAAAAAGAACATCTACCCGGCTTACCCTGGCCACTCGGGCTGGACGGGTCGGAATTTGGGATTGGGACATTTTATCCAATCAAATGCTTTTTGATGACTTAATGTTGGAACTTTATGATCTGCCAGAAAGAAATTACTTGGTTCCAGAAAAAATTTGGCAACAGGCGATTCACCCGGATGATTTAGAACAATTAAGCGCAGCGTTAGAGCAGGCCATTCAGAAAAAAGAAGAATACCATTTTGAGTTTCGGGTGGTCTGGCAGGATGGTTCGGTTCACACCATTCGTGCTTTAGCAACGGTACAGTATGACGAATGTGGAAACGCTGTGCGGATGATTGGTACGAATTGGGACATATCAGAAGAAAAAGAATCACATGCCCGAATAATCGAAACCAACCGCCGTCTCCAGGATGAAATCACTGAACGGCGATATATCGAAGAAGCCCTCAGAGCCAGTGAAGAAAAATTCAAGACCATTATCAACACTTCTCCGGACGGCATTGCGATTTCATCGATCGATGGCATTGTCGAGTTTGCTACCGAAAAGTCTTATTCAATGTGGGGGCTCGATTCCATGGCCGAGTGCGTTGGAAAAAATATTCTGGAATTTATCCATGAAAGACATCGTCAGAAGGCGATTTACTATGTCACCGAAATGCTTAATGGAAATTTAAGCGGTGCTGAAGAATATCTGATGGTACGAAAAGATGGCAGTCTTTTTTATTGTGAGGTTAATGCCAACATTCTTAGGGATAACAAAAATAGTCCCATCGGTGTTCTTTATATGGAACGGGATGTAACAGAACGAAAAAGATTGGAAGACGAACTGAAAGAATTAGCCATTAAAGATCAGCTCACCGGGCTTTATAACCGTCGCAAGATTGATGAGGTTTTGAAGCATGAAAAGTTACAGGCAGATGACAGAGATCGGGATTTATCAGTGATCATGATAGATATTGATTGGTTCAAACGGGTAAATGATCAGTACGGGCATCAGGTCGGGGATCAGGTATTAACGGAGATCACCGAAATTCTGGCTGGGGGCATTCGAAGAATCGATGTTTTAGGTCGGTGGGGTGGCGAAGAATTTATCATTATCTGCGCCGATACCGATCTGGCCGGTGCCAAGGTTCTGGCCGAAAAACTCCGGAAAATGATCCAGTCCCATGAATTTAAGCAGGTGGGAAAAAAGACCTGCTCCTTTGGGGTTTCCCAACTGCGCAAAGATGAAAGCATTGATGCCCTGTTAATCCGCTCGGATCAGGCGCTTTATCAGGCAAAAAGCCAGGGTCGGAATTGTGTGGTCGCAGAAATTTAAAATAGAAATGAAGGAGAAACCAATGGAAACGATTCATGAAGCGAAAAACAAATTTTATATGGGTATCAATGAAGAGGAACCGATTGGCTTGTTAAATTATCACATCGAAGGAGAATGCCTGATCATCGAGCACGTTTATGTAACCCGAGAACTACGCGGACAGGAATTGGGGGTCAGGCTGGTGGAAAAGGCAGTAGCCTTAGCCCGGAAAAATAAATTAAAAATCATCTCCTATTGTTCCTATGCTGAAAAGGTACTGACCGAAAAGCAGGAATTTAGCGATATTTTTTGAGTTTGTAACGAATAGTAATCAGTCAGAATATTTTGTAGGCGTGATGAGTAATTTTTGGAAAAATGGGTAAAAATCAGTAAATTATATGGATCGAATATGCTGAGGAAAAGCAATTCATTAGAAAGGTGATTGAGGATTTACCCGATGAGATTACAAAATAAAACCACCATCAGTATTTTGTTAATTGTCATTGCCTTTATTCTGATTATTTCCGGTGAGCAGATCTTTCTGATCTTGCCCCGGTTTGAAAAGATCAATCTTGAAAAAGCCACCGATACTGTCGAAGAAGGACTGCGGGTACTCGATGACGAGTTTAATAACATTGCCATGATTGCCAGTGACTATGCCGTCTGGGATGACACCTACCACTACACCACGACCAGTGATGAAAATTTTATCACAACCAATTTTACCGATGCAACCATGGACAACCTCAATATGGCGCTGGTCGGCATCTATGGAAAAGAGGGCTTTCTGTTTTCCTATGATCGTCTTGAGGATAGCACAAAGACCGAGGCGATCAAAAACGAAGTGGTAGCCCGGTTTGATCCAAAAGCGCATGAGGAGGCTGGCTTTATTACTGTTGGCGATCACACCTATATGTTTGCTAGCGAGGAGATTTCAACAACGGACGAAAGGCAGCATACCAGCTATCACATTATTTTTCTGCGCGATTATCTGGAAATGGCCAATCAAAAACTGGCCGAAATTCCCGGTGCCAAACTGGAAATTTTGGAATTCCAAACCATGACAGAAGACGAGCAGCAGCACATTCAGCAGGTTTATACAGACTATATGGGTCAGGGGGCCAATGCGGCCGCCGGACGGCTGGTGTTTTCAGAACCGCTCAATACGACCCAACTGGTGGTTTACTCATTTTTAAATAATCTGGAGGGCCAGCGGTTTGCCGTGATGCGCTCACAAACAGCGGCAAACATCATTGCTGAGGGCCATAACAGCATCCGCGAGACCGGCCTGGTTCTGGTATTCTTTGCTTTCTTCATTGCAACGGTGGCGTCGTTTTTTGTCCGCCGCTATATTATTGCACCCTTGAATCATTTAAAACTTAGCCTCGATACCCTCATCCATCCGGGGGCCAGCTCCATATCCGGACACAACCCCGGTTTGCTGCGGCGCAAGGATGAAATCGGCGAGCTGTATCAGAAATTTAACTATGTCAGTGCTGAAATCGCGGCCGCCAATACCGAAAATCAGCGCATCAACAATCAGCTCGAAACAATGGTGTTGGATCGGACCAAAGCGCTGAAGGCAGCCAATGCTGAGCTGGCGCTTTATTGGGAATCCTTTGAAGAAACCAGTGAAGGTATGCTGGTGACGGATTGCCAGGGAAAGATTATCATCTGCAACAAGGCTTTTGAAGCCCTGTCCGGCTGCTGTAGAACCGAGCTGGTCGGGCAGCAGCCCCAAATTGTCAATCCGCGCAATGATCAGAATGAATTTTATGAAGCCCTCTGGCATGATTTAAAAACCAGGGGCAGCTGGGAAGGGGAGCTTTGCTACCTCAAAAAAAATCACACTTTGAATCCGATCTGGCTCAGTATCAATGCGATCCGGGATGAGGAGCAAACGATTACCCATTATGTCGGGGCTTTTTCCGATTTGACAGCCCAGAAGGAGATGGAAGACCAACTTGAGCAGATGGCTTTTTATGATGGTTTAACCGGTTTGCCCAACCGGTCGCTGTTTTATATCCATTTACGCAAAACGGTGGCCCGGGTCAAGCAGTGTGGGGGAAAAATTGCCGTTTTATTTATTGACCTTGACGGCTTTAAACTAGTCAATGATACCTTTGGCCACAGTAATGGTGATCGTCTGTTAATTGAGGTAGGTAACCGGATCAGCCAGCATATTCGCGAATCCGATTTGCTGTCGCGGTGGGGCGGTGATGAATTTACGGTAATTCTTGACAATATCCGTGAAAAGTCTGACGTGGAAAAAATTGTTAACGATCTGCTCGTCAATATTTCCCGGGAAATCATTATCGCCGGCGAATGCATCAGTATTGGCGCCAGCATCGGGATCGCCATTTTTCCCGATGCCGGTGATTCGATTGAACAGATCATGATCAATGCCGATAAGGCCATGTACGCATCCAAATCAAACGGAAAAAACTGTTATACCTTTGCATCAAGCTCCGAACAGCAGTTGGAGATTCCCAAAATTGTGCTGATTAACCATTTAAAGCGGGCGATTGCCTGCAACGCCTTTCATTTGGTTTATCAGCCGCAGATTAGTGTCGAATCGGGACGTTTCCGAATTTTTGGAGCTGAAGCACTGATTCGCTGGACTGACGAAGAAGGCCATAGTTTTGCGCCAGACGAGTTTATCCCGCTGGCTGAAGAAACCGGAATGATCAATGCCCTGGGGCAATGGGTGATTGATGAAGCCTGCCAGGCGATCCGGGAATTCACGGCCCGGGGAATTGCGGTGCCGATTAGCATCAATGTGTCGGTCATGCAGTTCCAAAGCTATGATCTGGTTGGAGCGGTTGAACAGGCGTTAGCAAAACACCAGATTAATCCGCAATTGCTGTATATGGAAATAACTGAAAATATTTTTGTCGAAGATGAGTTGCAGATTCTGCTGGCGATTAAAGACTTAAAAGAGCTGGGGATCAAAATTGTGCTTGATGATTTTGGCAAGGGCTATTCGTCCCTGGGGTTGATCAGTCAGCTGCCTTTTGATCTGATTAAAGTCGACAAGTGTTTTACCCAGGGCATCGGGCAGGAAAAGGAGCAGAAACTGGCGGCGATGATCCTATCGATCGGCGAGGTGCTGAATCTGGAAACCATTATCGAAGGGGTTGAAACCCGGGAACAGGTGGATTTTCATAGAATTAACGGCGGCAAAATCTATCAGGGCTATTATTTTAGCAAACCGCTAACAAAAGAAGATTTTATGGATTTGTGCCTGGGTAAGAGAAGCCTTGAAAATATGCCCGGGGAATGATAACATAGCAGCAGTGCGCAGTGAATGTTGAGACAAGAAAACTAAAATTAAGGAGACGATTAATGACAAGCAAAAAAAAGAATACCCCACCTTCCATCGACGCCTGGCTGAAAGAAGCCAAAAGCGACCCGCAAGCCCGGCAGGAGGGCATGTATCTGGTGCATAACGGCACCGTCCGCCAAACCCCGAAGGCTAAGGTGCGACAGGGACTCGATGATGGTTCCGAGATTACCGGCATGACCTTTAGCTATGACGAAAACAAGGTCGCCGCTGCCATCGCCGCCACCAAAGCCCGGGAAGGCATCTTTCATGTCCGAGTCTGGTTGGCTGAAGGCGAACTGGCGGTTGGCGACGATATTATGATCGTACTGATCGGCGGCGACATTCGCCCCCGGGTTATTGACGCACTGCAGTTTCTGGTGGAAACGATCAAGACCACCTGTGTCACTGAGATCGAACAGAAGACTGTTGTGATAAACTAGGGGAAAGACCGAAAAAAGGACAAATGTCGCAAAATAAATATTTTGCGACAAAAAAAACGTCACAAACAAAAGCCAGCTTCGTAGCTGGCTTTTGTGATGACCGGAATACTATTTAAGTGAAGCGGCCTTGGCCTGTTCAAATTCAGCCTGAATTTCCTGAGAGGGTTCTTTGGTCAGTAGTGAAACCACGACAATAAAGAGACAGGAAGTCAGGAAGGCGGGCATCAGTTCGTAAATCCCGAAGACGCCGCCCATTGGTTTGATCAACAGCCGCCAGATAAAGACCATCCCGCCGCCGGCTAACATTCCGGCAATGGCGCCTTCACGGTTGGTCCGTTTCCAGAACAGCGAGAACAGCATCAGCGGTCCGAAGGTAGCCCCAAAACCGGCCCAGGCAAAGGCGACGATACTAAAGATGACGCTGGTTTCATCCAGGGCCAGCAGCACGCCGATGATTGAAATGGCAATCAGGGTGAGATGGGAAACCCGCATGATCTGTTTTTCGGTGGCATCTTTTTTGAGAATGCCTTCATAAATGTTTTTGGAAAAAGCCGAAGCGGCAATCAGCAGGTAGGAGTCTGACGAGCTCATCGTAGCGGCCAGAATCCCGGCCATGACAAAACCTGCCAGTAAGGGTGGCAACAGGTTGGTTGACATGACGATAAAGATACTTTCTGCTTGACTGGCAGTCAAGAGTTCGGTTGGGAAAAGCACCCGACCGATCAGACCGATAATCACTGCCGCAAACAGTGAGATCACGCACCAGGTGGTGGCAATCCGACGGGCTTTGGGAAGCTCAGCGGCATCACGGATGGCGATAAACCGCAGTAAGACCTGAGGCATCCCAAAATAACCGAGACCCCATGACATCGTCGAGATGATCGTCAAAAAGGTGTAGGGCAGCGCCGGACCAAAAACCGGGTTGCCGGCCAGAAGCTGTTGGGTGCCATCGACCACGGTCGGGTTGGCAATACCAAAGAAATCAAAGAAGCCGGGAATCTGTTGGATGTTGTCCAGTACCCCAGAAAAACCACCGGCAGCAGTCACCCCGAGAACCAGCACCAGGGTCAGGGCAATAAACATGATGACCCCCTGCAGAAAGTCAGAAACGCTTTCTGCCAGGAAACCGCCGAGTAAGGTATATAAAATTACAAAACATGCACCGGCGATCATCACGACCTGATATTGAATGCCAAACAGCGAATTAAACAGCTTGCCAACGGTGACAAAACAGCTGGCTGCGTAAACGGTAAAGAAAACCAGAATAAAAACCGAGGCAATCAGCATGATCACCTTGCTCTTTTCTTTGAAGCGGTTGCTGAAATACTCCGGAATGGTGATTGCATCACCCGCAATCGAAGAATAATTACGCAGCCGTTTGGCGGTAATCTTCCAGTTCAGGTAGGTGCCCAGAGCTAGACCCAAAGCGGTCCAGAAGGCATCGCTCCAGCCACACCAGTAGGCCACCCCCGGTAAACCCATTAGCAGCCAGCCGCTCATGTCGGATGCTTCTGCACTCATCGCCGCGACCCAGGGACCCAGGGAACGGCCGCCGATAAAATAATTGTCACTGTTCTCGTTGGCGATCTTTAAAAAATAGACGCCGATTCCGAGTATCGCCACGATGTAGATGATCATGGCAATCAGTATTTGGATGTTATCAGTACTCATTCTTTTCCTCCTCTAATAAAGTCAATGTATTATAGCACAGAATGAATTTATATACAAAGAAATGGAAGAAAAAAAGCGTTTGCGGGCGCACAAAATCCGAGCTTAATTTTGACAAATGAACCGGAACGGCTTGAGAAAATGGCACGTATCGGGTAAGATAATAAGAAAAAGCTTGGGAGGCACCTGGTTTGAATTTACTACTGATTATCTTAATGCTGCTGCTGTGCTTACTGATTTCAGATGTAATCAGTCATTTTATCCCTTTTATTCCCACCGCCCTGATTCAGATTGCGTTAGGCCTTGGGATTGCCTTTATTATACATAACCGCGCCATTGAGCTGGAAACCGACTGGTTTCTGATTTTGTTTGTAGCGCCGCTTTTATATGACGATGGCCGCCATTTTTCGCGCGAAAATCTATGGAAAATGCGTGAGCCGATTTTTGGCAATGCCATTATTCTGGTGCTGTTGACCACCATTCTGGGGGGCTATTTCATTCATTGGTTGATGCCCTATCTGCCAATGGCTGCGGCCTTCGCTTTGGCGGCGGTGCTTTCGCCGACCGATCCGGTAGCGGTCAATGGGATTGCCAGGCGGGTCCACATTCCCGACAGGGTGCTGACCCTGGTCCGGGGCGAATCGCTGATCAATGATGCCTCGGGACTGGTGGCTTTCAACTATGCCATTGCGGCAGTGGTCACTGGTTATTTCTCGCTGCGGGAGGCGGCCCTGAATTTTACTTATATGTTTATTGTCGGCGCCGTGCTGGGTTTGACCCTCGGTCTTCTGATTGACTGGATTGGTTTTATTCTCCGCAAAAAAGGCATCCGCGATGCCACCTTCCACAGCCTGTTACAGATTTTGACGCCCTTTATCATTTATATCGCGACCGAAGAACTATTTCACGCTTCCGGGGTGATCGCCGTGGTTGTCGCCGGGATTGCCCATGCCGCCATTACCGAACACACCTCGACGATGTTGGCCAAGGAAAAGGTTATTTCGGAACACGTCTGGTCGGTGCTGTTGTTTGTCCTCAATGGGGTAGTCTTTATCCTGCTTGGCCTGAACATCCCGCTTTCGATGGGGGCGGCGGTAGCCAGTGAAGACATCAATAACTATCTGGCCATTGCCGGGGTGTTGGTGATTTGGCTGGGCATATTTGGGATCCGCTTTGTCTACGCCTACTTATCCACCGCAAGCCATTATCTGTTCGTTAAAAATAAGGCGGCCGAGGCCCCCAGCATTAAAACCAGTCTATTGATCAGTCTCACCGGGGTCCGGGGTGCGGTGACGATGGTGGCGGTGCTGTCGGTACCGACGCTGTTAGGCAATGGCACCGACTTTCCCCAGCGATCACTGATTCTGTTTATCGCCACCGGGGTGATCCTGGTGACCCTTTTGGCCGCGACCCTATTTTTACCGCTGCTGTGTAAAAGCGGAAAAGAACCGGACCGCGCGGCCAGTCAACTGGATTTCAATGCGGCGATGATGCGGATCTTTATGGCCACGATCAACCGGATCAGGCTGGAAGTGACATCAGAAAATGAATTGGCCGCTTATGAATTGATCGACGAATACAAACGGATGGTCAAACGGATTCAAAACGAACCGAATTCATCGGAAACCGAGGGCTATCTGAATAAACTCAATGAGTTGAAGCTAAAAGGATTGCGGGCAGAGGCGGGTTGTCTAAAAGATCTGCTGGACAATCGTCAGATTGATCGGAGCGTTTATGAAAAATTCGAAGCGGCCCTGGACCGCCGCGAAGAAGCCCTGTCAAATGATGTCCGCTTCAGTGTGAAATACTTTTTGGCAAAGACCCTGCGAATCTGGCATCAGTTTAAACGTAAATATCAACCGGATCAGGAACAGCTGACGACCAAGATTGCGAGTGTCAAAGATATTCAAATCAAAGCCTTCAATGCCGCCATTGCCAGTCTTAAGCAGGAACAGCTGCAAGCCAAAAACAAGGCGGAAACGGAGATCGTTGCTGCCGTGATATTCGGCTATCAGGGCATGATTCGACGACTTTTGATGGCGCGCAATGACCATAATGAAGCAGATGAAGTAAAAAAAGAAGAATTGCGGATGAAAGCAATGGACAGCGAACGTCAGGAAATCCAACGGATGTATGAGTCTGGAGAGATCACCATCGAGCAATCCCGGAAACTGCGACGTCATATCAACTACATCGAAAGTGCAACTCTGGATGAAGCGACGGAATAAGAATGGCAGCTTACAAGCTTTTGCTGAATAAAAAAACACCCACTGTATCTTTGCGGTGGGTGTTTTTAGAAGTGATTTTAACTTCGTCAGATGCTAATTGATAAACGAAGCACTCAGATGGCACTGGTAAATCACATCATGGCCAGCGGTATTAGGGTGGGGATCCAGATTACCGGTGTACCAGTTGAAGTTAACCAGAGGCTCACTTCCCTGATAGGTGGCAAAGGCGGTGTAGACATCAGCGACCTTGTAACCGGTACCAGGGGTCATGATGGCACTGTTAATGGTCTGTATGGCCGGATCGAAAATGGCAAAGAGTGGATCCTGAGGGATAATCGGATCGTACAGGGTCGTCACATAAAGATCGGCCTGAGGGGCCAGCGTTTTGATAGTAGCGACAATCTGTGGCCAATCACTGCCAAATTGGGTGACATTCGCGGTGACCGCGGTCTGGATCCCAGGGAGGGCAGCGGTGATGATATCCTGAGCACCGGGTTGTGCTAAAGCGGTAGCCAGATCAGCCGCGAAGGTTGGCGAACTCGGATCCAGCTGGAATGCGACTGCCAAACCGGCAATTACTGGCTCGAGAATATTGTTGCCCCCGACACTGACAGTGATCACCTTGGCCTTGCTCAGTGCCGCAATTGTGGTCGGATCGTTCTGAAGCTGGTTTAACAGCTGGCTGGAGGTGTAACCAGGTATCCCCTGATTATCCAGCTGTAGATTTTCATTTCCGGTCTGACTGGTTAAATGGTTATAGAACAGATTAACATAACCGGAACCCGGCGTAGCACTCATCCCATAGGCTATGGAATCGCCCAGGGCAGTGTAGTTTTCCGTTTTAACAATTTTTATCTGGATCGATTCCAACCGCAGGCTTTCACCGGTGGTTCCCAGCTGTGCGCCGTTTTTAACCCAGCCCCAGGACGAATCGACTACCGGGATATCGCCTTTGTTCTGGACGTGGCCCCGGTAATAAACATCATAGCCATCAAGGCCAGTCAAGTTGATTTTGATCGCTTCAATCCGCAGTCCCTGGGCGGTCGTTCCGGCATAAGCACCGTTGGCCACGGGGCCCAGCCAACCTTTATTCTGGACATGGACATCATAGCTGATGCCAGCACCGGCAGGGACGTCTCCGGTGAGCTCGATCCGGAGGCCTTCCAGACGGAGTCCCTCACCCCGGGAGCCTAGCTCATTGGGACCGGTAACAAAGCTGCCCACCGGTAGCGGTACATCGCCCTTATTCTGGACATGGCCCCGATACTGGACGCTAATATCTCCAGTGGCCTGGGTGTCAAACGTGACAGCTTGGCCTGAATCATTACTGTTTGAATCTACCGCTGCAAAAACCGCGGGGGAAAAAATCATGAATAGCATCAATACAAGAATCACAAGACGGCCGGTAAGGGATTGGAAGATATTTTTTTTCATTTCGGATCCTTTCTCTGGTTGAATTGGGGTTGTTGCGATCTAGCGGTCTTGGCAACGGAGTGAAAGACCAGGCACTCGCAACGGAATTTTTATACCCATCACAGGCAAGATTAACCAAAAACCGTGGTAATTATTTTTTTGGTTAGCACTTTTTGTCGCTCCAGCCAGCAGAGTAATAGTCACATTGCAAGGTCGAGTCGTGGCATTGCACAAACAAATAGGAGGAAATCAACATGAAATACGTATGCACATTAATTGTGGTCAGGGATATTGAACAATCCAGGAAGTTTTATCATGATCTTCTCGATCAGGAAGTGATTGCCGATTTCGGCGCGAACGTCACCCTGACGGGCGGCTTTTCACTGCAGTCAGCAGACAGCTGGAAAACATTTATCGATAAAGGTCATGAGGACATTGCTTATGGCAATTGTGATTCTGAATTGTATTTTGAAGAAGCGCAAATGGATACGTTTCTTAAAAAACTAGAGCGCTTCGGGGTAGACTATGTGCACCCTGTCAAAGAACATGCGTGGGGGCAACGGGTGGTCCGCTTCTATGATTTAGATCAGCATATCATCGAGGTGGGTGAACCGTTGACGGTTGTGGTCAAACGCTTTATTGACAGTGGTTTGACAATCGCAGAAACTGCGATTCGCATGGACGTCCCAGTCGCTTATGTCAATTCGTTGCTTGCTCCGAATAGTCATAGCTGATCGTATCACCATCGTTGCCGATAAAAACCACATAGGAACCGGCTGTCACAGCCGTCCCCTCAGCGCCGTTAAGGAGGCTGTCATATACCCCTTCCAGGGTTGGTGTCAGCACCACGATGCGACCATCAACAGGCTTGATCAGGCCATCTGCCGGTAGTTTGCGGCAGACGTTCTGAGCTCCGACGGTGATCACTTCGCCACTTTGCAGCACCGGCACCGCGGCGGTATTGACCAGTTTAAAGCTGCCGACATCAAGCAGGGTTTGGCCCTGTTCCTCGATCAGTTTGAACGCCATCGTGTCCCTGGTATATTTCAGATTGGGCAGGGTGGTCCGTTCATCAATCAATTGATTGATCAGATAGTAACCATTACCGCCAAACAGGACATCCCCGGGAAATTCATCCATCACCCAGGTTGAACCGGCCAGAAAAACCGTATCCTGCGGCAGGGTATTGATGGTAATCCACTGCTTGCCGACAAATTGGGCCGGGCTGATACCAGCGGTACGAGTCGGCAGCATGGTGGCATTGATCGATCCGGTTTCCCCGGTCAGGGTATAATGCATCAGAAATTTGGTGCCAAAGTTTTCTTCCAGTTTCAGGCGTTTGTCGGTCCCGTAAAAATAGCCGTCATCCTTGTAGTTGAGCGTATCGACCAGGGTAAAGCCCGTGTCGGAATTGCTGTAGAGATTCATTGCTCCGGCAGCCTGATTAAAGTCGAGTTTGAGAATATTGCCGGCCAGCGTGTAATAACCGCCATAGGATAGCAGTTGATCTGGTACTGCCGCAGCTTGCGGTATGGTGGTTACGGTTGTTGATTCGCTGGGGATCAAGCCTTTTTCAGCCAGCAGGGTTTTGGCGATCACATTGGTGACCGTGGTGGTATCCGCCGGCCCGGCAAAGGTCAGGGCGATGGTAATGTGCTGATCCGGCAGCAGATACAGCATTGAATGATAATAACTGGTATCGCCGCCTTTGTAGACCAGCCGGACGCCCAGGTTTTCATAGGCTTCATCACTGACGCTATCCCAGCCCAGCCCGAAGGCCAGTTTTGGGGTTCCGGAGGGAACGGTCTGACTGCCATACTGGGCGGTGAAAGATTCATCCACCCACTGCGCATCTACGATTTTGCCGGTCAGGATGGCGTCCCCGAATTTGGCCAGGTCATGAGCGTTGGAGGAAATCCCCCCGGCACCGAGACTGTTGAGATATTCAAGCGCTGCTGCGCTACCGTCATTATTGTAGGCCAGTGCCACGTTGTCATTGCCTTCCTTGAAGTAACAACTGGTATTGTTCATGCCGGCTGGGGTTAAAATATTTTTACTCAGATAATCGGCAAAACTCATCCCGGAAACCTTTTCGACCAGGGCCTGAGCCAGCGTGAAGCCATCGTTGCAGTAGATGCTGATGATTCCGGGGTCGCCTTTTAACGAGGATTCGCTTAAATTGGCTAGGAAATAGCCGATGAATTCAGCGCTAGGTGCCGCGGTGCTGGTGTCATAGCTGTAGGTGCCGTTTAACGCTGAGGTGTGATTGAGCAGCATCCGCACCGTGATCTGCTGGTAGCGCGGATCCTTCATCGTGAATTCCGGCAGATAGCCGGTTACCGGCTGATCGAGATCGAGCTGACCTTCCTGGCAGAGCTTCAGTACCGCCATGGTAGCAAACATCTTACTGACCGAGCCGATATTAAACTGGGTCTCGCTATCAACCGGAATGGCAGTGGTACGGTTGGCCATAGCAAAGCCCTCTTCATAGACGATTTTGCCGTCCTCACAGATCGCCACCGCGGCGCTGGATGCTCCACCGGCGGAGATCGACTGCCAGATTTCGGTACGGGAGGCAGCAATGGTTTTTTCAAAGTCCGTTGATGATTTTGTAGCCGAGCCACCGGAAGCCGCGCAGCCGGCAATGGCAAGTATCAGTCCGACGATGAGCAGACAGCAGCCCATTAATGTTTGTTTTCTTTTCATTTTCTGATCCTTTCTGTGTTCAACCATATTTATAAAATTTGGCAGTCACGGCAACTGATGGTTTCGTGATTTCATCAATAAAAACATAACATTGATTTCATTGATATGTTTATAGACCAATTGGATAAAAATAAACAGTCAGGGTCTTATTTTTTACGGGTGGCCGTTTCGTACGCCTGCCAAAGTGTAACAATGATTACCGAGCGATGAAGAGGGAGTCTCGGTCAGTGGTTTTATTTTTGATAAAATGGTACAATAATGCTAATAACTTGACAATAATACGGAGGTAATTTGTGCAACCAAAAATCATTCTGGCCAGTCAGTCGCCCCGCCGCCGGGAGCTGTTTCAGCTGGTCCTTTGCAGTCATGGCATTAACGAATTCGGCGTTCAGGCTGCCGATATTGATGAAAAGCGGATTGAAACGGAGATTTTAAATAACCGTGAGGGAGCTTTTCAGGAGCGGGTCGAAATTCTCGCCGGTGAGCTGGCCGCCCGTAAAGCCTTGGTGATCCAGAAGCTCAATCCCCGGGCCCTGGTTGTGGGTGCCGATACAATGGTGGTGCTGGGTGAGCAAATTCTTGGCAAACCCGCCGATGAAATGGCGGCCTTTAGCATGATCAAAGCGCTGGCCGGCAACACCCATCAGGTCTTAACCGGGGTCAGCATCCGCTATCGGGACTGGGAGGAACGTTTTGTTGCCACCTCGACGATCCGCTTCTATCCCTGGGACTTCCTGATGCAGCGGCAGGTAGCGGACTATGTGGCCTCCGGCAAAGCCATGGACAAGGCCGGGGCCTATGGCATCCAAGAGGAGGCCGGTCTGTGGGTCAAGTGGATTAAAGGGGACTATAACAATATCGTTGGCTTGCCGATTGCCAAACTCAACCGTCGGTTGGGCAAGATGTTGGAACAGATTGCCAGCCAGTAAAACAGCAATCGGTCCGGACAGAGGACGAAGAATCACTGCTCTTGGGTCAAGTCCTGAAGGCCCTGGTAAATTTTTTCAGCGGTGATCGGAAGGGTTCGGATCTGCACTCCGATCCCGTTGTAAACCGCATTGGCAATCGCCGGGGCCGGGGTATTGATGACAATTTCGCCGATTGATTTGGCGCCAAAAGGTCCGGTGGGTTCATAACTGTTGGCAAAGGTGACCCGGAGCTGGCCCAGATCCAGGCGGGTGGGGATTTTGTATTGTAGCAGCGAGTTGTGTCGGGTTTGGCCGGCAGGGCTGTACTGGATGTCTTCATAAAGGGCCATGCCAATCCCCTGGGCCAACCCGCCTTCGGCCTGTACCCGGGCCAGGCTGGGGTTGATTACCGTACCGCAGTCAACCACCGCCACGTAATCGAGCAGCTCGATGCCGCCGGTAGCGGTATCAATTTCGACTTCGGCCATTCCCACCATAAAGGGTGGTGGGGACACCGGCGCGGAAAAAGTGGCACTGACAGACAGTGGCGGATGGTTGCCCCGGAGGGCCTGATTGGCCAGATCTTTCAGGCTGATGGCGTGATCGTCATTGAGTTGATAAACCTGTTGACCGTCAAAATCGACCGCTTCTTCGGGACAGCCCAGGTGTCGAGCCCCGGCGGCGATGATTTTCGCCGTCAGTGCTTCACAGGCCTTGACCACCGCCATGCCGGTGACATAGGTGGTGCTGGAGGCATAGGAACCGGTATCGTAGGGGGAATAATCGGTGTCCACGCCGCTGATTACAATATTAGCCTCTGGGCATAACAGACAATCGGCGGCCATTTGCGCCAGAATGGTATCACAGCCGGTGCCCATATCAGCCGCACCGATGGCCAGGCTGTAAAACCCATCGTCACTGAGCTTCAGGGTGACCGAGGCGGTATCGACCATGGCAATCCCGGACCCCTGCATCGCCATTGCTACGCCGACACTGCGAATTTTGCCGTTGCCCAGATCAAGCCGCGGGAATTTCTGATCCCAATCCATCATTTCTTTGGCTTTGGTTAGACAGTAATCGAGGCCACAGCTACCCAGGGTTTCTCCGAAATAAGCAGGCATCACGTCCCCGCTTTTAACCTGATTAAGCTCCCGGATCAAGACTGGATCAAGGTTTAGCTTGGCTGCCAGCTCATTAACCGCCGATTCCAGCGCAAAAAGGCCTTGGGTGGCGCCATAACCGCGATAGGCGCCAGCGGACATTTTGTTGGTATAGACCACCTCATAGCCAAAGCGGTAAGCAATGGCCTGGCCATAAAGGGGGATTGATTTATGGCCGGTCAGGATTACCGTCGTGGGACCATGATCGCCATAGGCGCCGGTATTGGAGAGGGCCTGCATATCAATGGCTTTGATCACACCGTTTTTATCAGCTCCCAGACGGACGGTGATCTCCATTTCGTGGCGGGGCGAGGAGGCAATCTGGTTTTCCCGGCGGCTAAAAACCATCATCGCCGGTTTGCCGGTTTTTAGGGTCACCAGCGCCGGGTAAATCTGCGAGACCGCCGTCTGTTTGGAACCAAAGCCACCACCGATCCGCGGTTTGATCACCCGGATCTGGGCTTTAGGCAGATCCAGGGCGGTCGCCAGAATCCGCCGGACATGAAAGGGGATCTGGGTCGAGGTGACGCAGTTCAGCCGGCCAAAAGCATCTAAAAAGGTAAAGCTGCGAAAGGTTTCCATCATCACCTGCTGATTGGCTTTGGTGTGATAGGTTCGGGTCAGGGTCACGGCACAGTCCTGGAGGACGGCCTCGACATCGCCAAACCGGTCTTCGCCGCCAGCGCAGAGATTACGTAGTTTGTTGCCACCGACTTCCACTAGGCTGTGCCAGTCATTTTCAGGGTGGACAATCACCGGGTGATCCCGGGCGGTTTTGAAATCCAGCACCGCTTCGAGTACTTCATAGTCCACCCGGATTTTTTTCAGGGCCTGATCAACGGCTTTTTCGCTTTCTCCGGCGACGATAGCCACCGCATCGCCGACATACCGCAGGGTCCGGTCAAGAATCAGGCGGTCGTAGGGGCTGGGTTCAGGGTAAGACTGGCCGGCTAGGGTAAAGCGTTTCTGGGGCACATCCCGATAGGTAAACACATGGATGCCGGGAATTTTTAGCGCGGCTTCAGGATCGATGGTCCGAATCCGTGCATGGGGGTGAGGGCTGCGCAGGAGTTTGACAACCAGACAATCCGGTGGGGCCAGATCCTCGGTGTAGACTGGCTGGCCGGTGAGCAGGGCCAGGGCATCTTTTTTGGGAACCGTGTGATTAACAGCGGGCTTGCGGGTGCTCATCGGTATAATCCTCCTTTGGATTGCAAGTGGACCAGATAGTTTTTGATGCCCCGGAGGTGACTGGCATAACCGGAGCAGCGGCAGAGATTGCCGGCCAGATATTCTTGGATTTGCGCATCGCTGGGGTTTTTAAGCTCCCGGGTCATGCCGATAATGGTCATCATCAGGCCGGGATTGCAAAAACCACACTGATCAGCCCCCTGATCAGCTAAAAACGGGGCCAGTTCTAGGGCTTCCGGTTGCAGACCTTCGAGGGTCACGACGGTTTTGCCATCGATTCGGGCTGTCAGGGTGGCACAGGACAGCACCAGGCGATTATCCACCAGCACCGTGCATAAGCCGCAGTTGCCGGTATCGCAACCCCGCTTGACGCTGTAACAGCGGTTGGCCCTGAGAAAATCGAGCAGCATCAGATCATCATCAATTTCGGTAGTCAGTTCCTGATTGTTGAGCCAGAGATGGATTATCATTGTCACGGCCTCCATTCGTTTTGAAGCAGGGCAGTGATGCCCCGGTCCAGATACACGGCCGCCAGGTGGCGGCGGTAGTCGGCGCTGGCCCTGAGGTTGCTGCCATAATCAAACTGTCCGGCAGCCCAGTCGGCAAAGTCCTTTACTTCCGGGGCTGATGAAGCGTCGGTCAAGTGGCAGTTTGGTGGGATCAGTAGCCGGGCCTTCATTGGCCGGGCCCCGACGGCCAGATAAAAGGTCGGCGCTTTATGGGCGACTGCCACCGTAATCACCGGCAGATCCGTTTGGGACAGACGCAGGGACTGGTAGATGATTTTTCGCTGATCTTTTTTGATATGCAGGCGAACCAGAATCGCGCGGTTGTAGGGGGAAGCGGCAAATTCGCTCAGCGGTATGATGCCGGTGGGATAAAGCTCTACCAGGGTGTCCAGAGCCAGCAGACAGGTCAGCAGATCGGAAAAGCCATAGCGGCCATAGATACTGCCGCCCACCGTGGCACCGTTACGAAACTGCACCCCGACGATATGATGAACCGCTTCCCGGATGGCGTTGTGAAAGGTTTGATTCAAGCCCGGGTGTTTTTCCAGATCCCGGAGGGTGGACATGCAACCGATAGCAAAGCCATCCGCCGTTTCGGTGATGGTGTCCAGCCCCAAACGGGACAGATCAATGCCGGTATGGAAATGACCACGGCTCATTCTCAGCCACAGATAGCCGCCCAGCACCCGGTTTGAGCGGGTCTGATTGAGAAGATAGGCTTCTTCGAGACTGGTGGCCATGACAATTTTGTTAAAGCTAGCCATAAAGGGAACCTCACTTTCACCGGAATAAAACTATACGCTATCTTTTTATACCCACTGGGAATCAAAAATAAACGACAGCCAGCAGCAGTTGTCCGGGCATGGCACGAAAAAAAGCATCCCCAGTTATTAAAGGGATGCTGAGAAAGAAAACCACCGTACCGACGAGTCCTTGGTACATTGGTCGGTACGGTGGTTTTAGAATGCTTTTAATAAAGCGACAAGTCGCTGTAAAAGGTGGGGTTGAGAAATTCTTTCAGGGTAATGTCGGCCATTTTAAAGAGTCGCCGGGAAACCTGGGTGGCATCGGCGTCCGGGTACTTATCTTCCAGATAGACCACCTTTTTAATCCCGGCTTGAATAATCGCCTTGGCGCATTCGTTGCAGGGAAAACAGGTGACATACAAAATTGAATCAACCAGCGAGCGGCCATCGGAATTTAAGATGGCGTTTAACTCGGCGTGGCAGACATAGGCGTATTTGGTATCCTGAAAGGAGCCGTCCCGCTCCCAGGGCAGGATATCGTCGCTACAGCCTTTGGGCATGCCATTGTAACCGGTGGAAAGAATAATATTGTCCCTGTTGACAATACAGGCTCCCACCTGGGTGTTGGGATCCTTGCTACGCCGGGCCGATAACAAAGCAATCCCCATAAAGTATTCTTCCCAGCTGATATAATCATGTCGTTTCATCATATTCTCCAGTTTTTTCTTTAGTTTAACATATTTTAATTGTCAAAGGGAGTTTTACTGGATAAAATTTGAAGGGTTTAGCGATAGTCTTTTGGATCAATTGCAATTATTTAAAAATTGGCAGTGAAATCAAAAATTATTGGGTCACGGAAAGTGAGAAAGGGTGAACAAATGGATAAAAAGCAAAAAGTGAAGATCGCGATCTGGACGGCCACCCTGATCTGGATGGGGGTCATTTTTTACTTATCCAGCCAGCCGGCGACCGAGTCCGCGCAGCTCAGTGGTGGACTTAAAAACATACTATTATCGATACTGATGCATGTGATGCCCGGCATCGAATCCATCGAGATCGATAATCTGGAATTTTTTATCCGTAAAAATGCTCATTTTATGGCCTATTTTATTTTGGGAGTCCTGACCCTATCGGCACTGGTTAGTAGCGCTGTCCGAAAACCTGCCCGGCTGGCGCTGCTGATCTGTCTGCTTTACGCCGTCTCCGATGAAATACATCAACTCTTTGTAGCCGGCCGCTCCGGGCAGTTTCGGGATGTACTGATTGACAGTGCCGGGGCGGTACTTGGTGTTTTGCTGGCGGTTACTGTGATCAAACGGATTTCCCGGCATTTTTGAAATTCTTCGATTAAGCCCCAATTAATGGGGTATAAAGTAAACAAAAAATCCGAGGAGGTCTAACTTATGAAATTTAGAGAATTTACGGTGAATAGTCATTCAACCAGAGAGTATGAAGAAAGCGGTGTGGATGAACAGGATCTTGGTGAGATCAAAACATATCTGGAAGAAATTAACAATAGCGCTGGGAAGGAAAAGGGTTTTTCCCTGATTCTACTGGAAAATGGTGCTGAGATTTATCAGGATCTGGAAGGCTTTGGTGGTTATGGCGGAGTTATGATTAAAGGACCACATTATATTGCCCTGCGGCTGGATCAGACTGATCATGAGCTGGAGGTTGTCGGCGCTTTTTATCTCCAATCGGTGGTAAAAAAGCTTTATGACCTGGATTTGGGCAGCTGCTGGATTACGGTTGATGGCATCATTCCGGCCCAGATGGAAAAATTACTGGCCGGCCAATCGGGGGTTGTTCAACATTTATTGGTTTTTGGGAAACCGGCAAAAAAAGAAAAACAAAGCGATAAACATACAACCATTGTTAATTGTGGTACCAAGTACGAGCAGGATCCTTACGGACTGGCGATTATTACCACCTCTGATGCATCTCGGCTATCGGTCGTTGAGACCGTTTTTTTAAAGACCTGGGGAAATGTTGCGCCATATGAAGAAATGGAAAAACGCGGAGTTTTGGATTTATTATACTATGTCAGAAATTCCCCATCCTATCAGAATGCCCAGCCCTGTCGGCTGATTCTCAAGGATGGTTATGCGGAACTGTGTGTCATCAATCCCGATCAGGAAGAAAATTACACGGATGCTGGGATCATGCTGTTTACCCTGGAAGGCCTGGCCAAAGAAATGAGTTTCCCATCCAGTTGGCATTATATTCAGGATGTTACTGGCAGTTCTGACTATTGTCGGGTTGCTCATATCGATCTATAAAACCGCTTTATAAAACAAGGGGCTTTTTCCATCGGAAGCGATTGGCGAAAGCCCCTTGTTATTGGTTTTATAAGGATTGGAGAAGGGAGTTGGAACGGTTGAGATAAAGCAAAGCCAATTCCAGTTTCATGTCAATGCTTTTTTTAAGATAATCCCATTCCTCTGCCAGCTGATTTTTGGTCTGTGCGGTTTCTTTTTTTGAAGTTGTGTCGGAGTGGAGGGATGAGTTGTTTTTATGGTTGCCTGTTTCAAGAATCAGTGAAATATCGTTAGTCTCGGGATGGTTTTCATAATAGGTTGCAAAGCGTGACTGTACCATTGTTATTTCCTTTCAGCAAACAAAAATATATGAAGATTCCAGCTGCTTTTAAAAAAGCGCAACTGGTGAGTTGTTTTTATTATAGACCAGATATGTTAAGGACTTTTGAACAAAATGTTAAGGTTTTGTGAAGATTGGAAGAATGTATCACCAATTGACCGGAGATCATTCCTGGCGATGATGGCAGGACAGGATATTGATCGACTTAGAACTGCCTTTCTTGTCAGCGGCGGCTTTTTATTTTATAATAAGAAAGACGATTCCGATCGGGTTATTGCGAATCGGCGATACGGATTCACAGGAGGTTTCTAGTGACGCTTAAAAAAAACCTGAGCCAGTATTTTGGCTACGATACATTTAAAGAGGGGCAGGAAAAAATCATAACGGCGGTGGTTAATGGCCAGGATGTGCTGGGAATCATGCCCACCGGCGGGGGAAAATCGCTGTGCTATCAGCTCCCGGCCATCGAGCTGCCCGGCATTACCCTGGTGATCTCACCGCTGATTTCACTGATGAAGGATCAGGTCGATGCCCTCGGGGAAATGGGCATCCCGGCCACCTTTTTAAACAGCAGTCTCGATGAGGCCAGTTATCAAAAACGGTTGACGGAGATCCGGGCCAATCGCTACAAGCTCCTCTATATTGCTCCGGAACGGCTTTGTGTTCAAGCCTTTGTAGAGTTGATGAGGGAGCTTTCGGTATCTCTGGTGGCGGTGGACGAAGCCCATTGTATCAGTCAATGGGGTCATGATTTCCGGCCCCATTACCGGGAGATCCCCGGTTTTATCGGGAGTCTTACGCCCCGGCCGGTGGTGGCGGCCTATACTGCCACCGCCACCGCCCCGGTTATTCAGGAAATCAAAGCGCTGCTGGCACTGCAGGATCCGGTCGAATCAATCATCGGCTTTGATCGGCCCAACCTGCTCTATCAGGTGGTCAAAACCGGTGACAAGCTGGGCTATGTCACCAATACCATCACCCGGATCTTTCCCGGACAGTCGGGGATTATTTATTGTGCCACCCGCAAAACCGTCGCCAGCGTCACGGCCCGGCTGACCAGTCTGGGGGTTTCCACCGGGGCCTATCACGGCGGCATGAGTCCCGAGCAGCGGGAGCGTAATCAGCAGGATTTCATCAATGACCGGTTGCTGATCATGGTGGCCACCAACGCCTTTGGCATGGGGATCAACAAGCCGGATGTGCGGTTGATCATCCATTACAATATGCCCCAGAATATGGAAGCCTATTATCAGGAGGCCGGTCGCGGCGGCCGGGATGGCGAGCCCAGTCACTGTACCATTCTGTATTCGCCGGCGGATATTGTTAAGCAGAAGCAGTTGATTGGGCTCAATCAGACTTCCCCGGAGCGCCAGACCCTGTTGTTTGAGAATCTCCAGTATCTGGTCGATTATTGCCACACCAATGACTGCCTCAGAAAGAGTATTCTTCACTATTTTGGCGAAACCGCTGATTACGATCGTTGTGGCAATTGTGGGAATTGTCTGGATCGGTCGGAAATGGTGGACATCACCCGGGATGCTCAGAAGATCCTGTCCTGTGTTTATCGGATGAAAAACCGTTTTGGTCTGAATATGGTAATTGCGGTGCTGCGGGGCTCGAAAAACAAAAAGGTATCGGAGCTGGGCTTTAATCAGCTGTCAACCTATGGTCTGATGCCGGAACATAGCAACGAAAGCCTCCGGGAAATGATTATGACCCTGGTGGCTAAGGGCTATCTTGTCGTCACCGCCGACGAGTACCCGGTACTGAAATTGACCCCAGCGGCGGGTCGGGTTTTAAAAGGCGATGAAACGGTCTTTCACAAAAAACACCTGCTCAATTTAAAGGTCGCCAAAAATCGCAGCATAGGCAAGACCATCGCCCCGGCGGATTGTGATGCCGCACTGTTTGAACAGTTGCGAACGCTGCGCCGGGAAATCGCCCAGGACAAAGGCCTGCCGCCCTATGTGATCTTTCCCGATGCGGCTTTAAAGGAAATGGCCGCCTATTTTCCCCGCACCGAAGCAGATTTTTTAAACATCACCGGCGTCGGTCAGGCCCGCTATGATCATTATGGTTCGGTCTTTATCGAAGCGATTAGCCGTTTTGCCGATGACAATCCGATTACCCTCCGGCCCCGGCCGGAACCTGCTGAGCCGGAACCCCGGGTGGCCCGGCCACAAGCGGGAGAAAACGAGCCGAAGATCCCCTCCTGGGAAATCAGCTACGATTTATTTGCCGGGGGGATGACGATTGCGGAGATCGCCAATCAGCGGGAGCTGACCGAAAACACCGTCCTGGGTCACCTGATCCGCTGCGATCAGGAAGGTCGGAAGATTGACTGGTCCGGTTTTGTCGATGCCGAGAAAGAGGTGGCAATCATCAACGCCATCGGCACCGTTGGTCTTGAAGCCCTGCGGCCGATTAAAGAAGCTCTGCCGGAGCACTATTCCTATGCCGATATCAAAATTGTGATTCATAAAAATGGTTTACAGTAGATTGGAGAAACGATGACCTCGACAAGCCTAAAACTGATTGCCCTGATTTTGATGCTGTTGGACCACATCGGACAGTTTATTCCCGGTGCTCCGCTGTGGCTCCACTGGGTCGGGCGGATTTCAGCCCCGGTCTTTATGTTTTGTATGGCCTGGGGATTTTATTACACCCATGACCGCCAGAAATACCTGCTCAGGATGTATTTATTTGGGGTGGGCATGGCAATGATCGCCCTTATTTGTAATAATATCGTGGCTGATCCTTACGCCATGATGACCAACAATATTTTTGTGACCCTGCTATTGGTGGCGGTGATTGTCTGGCTGATTGAGCTGCGCAAAACCGACAAGTCCAAAGGCAACCGCTACCTGGCTCTGTTCGCCGGTTATCAGGTGCTGACCACGATCGTTTGTATCCTGATTGCTCAGATCGTGCCGCTGATGGGGATGATGAGCTTTGTCGGCGCCATCACCGGCAATCTGATTTTTAATGAGGGCAGTTTTATCTTTGTCTTTCTGGGAGTGCTGATCTATTTTAACCGCACCGACAAGAAGCGGCTGATCCTGTCCTATGGGCTCTTCTGCCTGGCTTTTCTGGGCCTGGAATGGTCCCTTGACCCCCGGCCGACGGCGCTGCTTTACAATAATTATCAGTGGATGATGATCGCATCCCTGCCGCTGATGCTTTCCTATAACGGTGAAAAAGGACGGGGACTGAAATACCTGTTCTATGTTTTTTATCCGCTGCATATCGTGGTGCTGTTTTTTATCGGCAATCTGTATTTTTAGCCAGCAGTGAGCAGCAATCACGGCAGTTTTGCAATTACATAATACTGATAAAAAAGGAGGACTGAGCGATGGGAAAATCCGGCAAAGATCAGGAAGCTGAAACAATCAGACGACGCCATGAGATTCTCTTGTATGGTCAGGAACAGGGGGTCACGGCGGCCTGCAAAAAATATCAGATTTCCCGGACCCTTTATTATCGCTGGTACAAGCGCTTTGAAAGAGAGGGGCTGACGGGCTTAAAAAATCAGGTTCGCCATTATGTGCCTCCCAACAAAAGTGAATTGGCAGTGGAGCAGGCAGTATTGGATGCAATTGTGGCTTTTCCGGATTACGGCCCACAGAGCATTGCCTGGCTGCTGGAGGATCAGAAGATTGGCATCAGCTGCAGCGGCGTCTATAATATTATGCGTCGTCATGATCTTAACCAGAAACAGGCCCGCAAAAATTACCGCCGCAAAACCATGAGTGCTCAGCAGGCTGGCAGCTTTGAAGAAGAAAGCCGTGCGGATCGGGCCCCGGAGCCAGAGCGCTTGCGTGTTGGCGAATGCTGGCTGGCCTGGACGGTGGAGCGGGGTTATCAGCCGGGGATTGGCAAGCTCTATCAGTATGTGGTGGTGGACCTGATCAGCGGTGTGGCCTGTGCCCGGTTGTACACCAGAAAAAATACCGATTGCGCCCTGGATCTGCTATTGGGGGTGGCCATACCGATGGGTCACGAGTTGCTGATGCAACCTGGCTGGATTATGACCCCCCATCAAGCGGAGTATACCAGCGGCAGAATTCACAGCCGTCATCTTTATACCAGTAATCTCCGGGAGATGAATATCCGACAGGTGATTTGGGAAGAAAAGAATAATCTTTATTCCAAAACGGTGCAGGTTTTCAACCAGAAAAGCGGGATTGCGCTGGAATCACTGCTGGATTCAGCCAGCTCCTTTGAAGCAATCAAGGAGGGTTTTCAGTAGTTTGTACGTGATTATAATCTGGAGATGCCCCTGGGCTATGGTAAAAACAGTCAGCAGACGCCGATGGAAATCGTCATCACCGCCAAGGGCCCCGGGGTGACCCTGCCCTTGTGGTCCTATGTGAATCGTAAATATTAATACTAAAAATTGGTGACGGCTGCCGCTTTTTTGTCCGGCGGTCAGTGAGGGGGGAACTATGAACAAGCGGATTGCCGTGGTGGGTGGTGGCTACAGTGGCCTGACACTGGCCTATTTTCTGGAAAAAGCCGGGCATCAGGTCACGGTCTTTGAAAAAAGTGAGCGGGCCGGTGGTCATTGCTTCACCGTTTTTCACAAAAAAGACCACTGTGAGCTGGGGGTGGTGCTGGGCACCTCCGAAGCCTTGATAAAGTTTCTCCGGCAACTGGGGGTCAAGGCCGAGGACAAATATTTTCATCGCAGTTTTCTGGGACCGGCGGGGGAAAAACAGGCCCAAATCGGGCCTCAGGAGATTGCCGGCTTGCAGGCGGAATTGAAGCGGCTGCCTGAATACCTGGCCCCCTATCAGGCGGCCTTGAATGCCCCGGGCTGGGAGAATATTCCCGCCGAGCTGACCCAGTCCTTTGAATCCTGGTGCATCAATAATAATCTCCATACCCTGATCCGGGTATACAGCCCCCATCTGGTGGCCTTTGGCTTTGGTCCGGCTAACGAGATACCGGCCATTTATGCCCTCAAGTATCTGGATATCCTGACTTTGACCTCAATGATTGAGGCCCGGAAACTGATCAGCTTTACCAATGGTGCCAGCGAAATCACCACCAAATTATCACAGCAGCTGGAGGACCTCCGCCTAAGCACCCCGGTCATTGGAATCGTCCCGGGCGACCAGGGTTTGACCCTTGAAACGCCGGTGGGTAATGAGCACTTTGATGCGGTGGTGATCACTGCGCCGCTGGAAAAGCAGGTGATCCAATCGTCGGACCACGCCCGCTTGATGGCGTGTTACCGCACCAGAGCTTACAATGTGCTGGCCTATGTGGCCCGGGAAAATTATCGGACCACCAGTTATTTTGGCCATAATTTTGAAAAAGAGGGACGGTTGCTACTGCTTTATAGCAGTAAACCGGATAAGCCCGGACCACTGCTGACGGCCTATGCTGCCGGCGCGCTCCCGATCAGGACGCTAAAAACCAATCTCGATGCCGATATCAGACTGGCGGGCTTTAAGGCGGAGCGGCTCTTTGCCCACAAACAATGGCAGACCTTTCCCCATGTGACCGGGGCAGAAATCAAAGCCGGGTTTTACGATCAGGTCAATGCCTGTCAGGGGCAGAATGGAATTTATTTTTCCGGGGGACTGACCTGTTTTCCGACCCTCGATAAGTTGACCCAATACCTTAAGAATTTTGCCGGCCGTTATTTCGATGCGGCTCAATAATTATTTACTTTAGCTTGCTGTTTACAGACTGATGGTGACAGCAGGCTTTTTTTATAAAGACATCCCGAATGGCTGTTAACATCAAGATAAAACAGCTGGCGGGATGTCTTTTTATGCGGTGTTAAAAGATTGTCAAAGCCAATCCCAGGCCTTATAATCTATTTAAAGATGCAGTTGTAAACAATTGCAAAATATCGAAAGCGAGATACGTGATGGAAGTTTATAAGGTACTGGAAATCAAAAAAAGCGTCTACGAAAATAATGACCGGGAGGCGGAGGCCCTCCGCCAGGAATTAAAAAAGCAGCGGACCTTTTTGCTTAATCTGATGTCATCGCCGGGGTCGGGTAAAACGACCACCCTGCTTAGAACCATTGAAGCCCTGAAGGATGAGATGAAGCTGGCGATTCTGGAAGCCGATATCGATTCGGATGTGGATGCCCACACCGTGGCCAAAACCGGCACCAAAGTGATTCAACTCCACACTGGCGGAATGTGTCATCTGGATGCCGGGATGACCCGTCAGGGTTTAAACGGTCTGGCTGCCGATGATGCCGATCTGGTAATTCTGGAAAATGTCGGCAATTTGGTTTGTCCGGCGGAGTTTGACACTGGTGCCGTCCGCAATGCGATGATTTTAAGCGTCCCGGAAGGGGATGACAAACCGCTTAAATATCCGCTGATGTTTTCGCTGGTGGATGTACTGCTGGTTAATAAGCTCGATGTAATGGAACATTTTGATTTTGATCTGGCCCTGCTGCGGGAGCGGGTCAACAAGATTAATCCCAACCTGGTGATCATCCCGATCTCGGCCAAAACGGGGGAAGGGATCGAAGCATGGGCCGACTGGCTGCGTCGTGAAACAAAGAACTGGAACCAACCGGAATGATTGAGAATAAGGAGAAAAAGATGACTAAAAAACTGGAACCAACCACCTTTAACAAATCCCGCCGTTATGATTTTGCCCTGACCTGGGCAGATGTCAAGGGCCGGTCCTATCGTCAGGAAATTGTTGATCTGGCCAATAAGATCGGTCGCACCAAGGCTGGCACCAGCCGGGAAGCGATTCCCTTTGGTCCGGAGTACTACGCCCTGGAGCCAATCCTTGATCCCTATCAGGCAAAAATTGCCATGTATCTGGAATTCCGGAAAAAAAGCAGTGCCGAAGCGGTGGCCAAAGCCGCCGGGGAGCCGCTTGAGCGGGTCAAAACCGCCCTTGACTATATCGCCTGGGCCGGGGTGGCCTTTGTCAATACCGTGGATGGGGTGGATCTCTACTGGCAGGATATTTTTGTCCCCGGTCATCTGGAAATGATCAATAACAACAAGGAACTGGTTGCCAGATATCCCCAGGTGGCGGAAGCCTTTTATTATTTTGGCGGCAAAAAAGGCCCGATGGCAGCGGGGATCATGCCGATAGGCAGTGGCCCGATGCGGGTCTTGCCGATTCAACGGGCCATCGATGGCAACTCCAAAAAAGTCAGCTACGAAGAGGTATCCCGGCATCTGGATGAAGCCAGCGTCTTTTCAGTGTCGGACTGCTCCTGTCGAACCTCCCGGGAAGCCATGGGTGAGGGCTGCGGTCATTTGAAAGAAGAGATGTGCATTCAGCTGGACCATGCTGCCGAGTATTATATCAAAACCGGCCGGGGCCGGGAAATCACCCGCAGCGAGGCCTTTGACATCATCAGAAAAGCCGAGGACAACGGCCTGATGCATTCGATCCCCAATCTCGATACCCCAGGACATACCCACGCCATCTGCAACTGTTGTGGCTGCGGCTGCTATGCCATGCGACTGGCCAACGAATATATCAATAACGACATCGTCCGGTCCAACTATCAGTCGGTGGTGGATGAAAGCAAATGCGTGGCCTGCGGCGAATGTGTCGATGTCTGTCCTACCAATGCCCTGCGACTGGGGCAGAAGCTCTGTTCCAAAACCCCCCTCGACGAGACCGTGACCAAGGTGACCCCCCGGGACACCGAGTGGGGAGCAGAACGCTGGAACAGCGATTACCGGATCAACCGTAAAAACGCCCTGGATTCGGGAACAGCGCCCTGTATCACCAAGTGTCCGGCCCATATTCCGGTTCAGGGATATATCAAACTGGCCGCTCAGGGCCGCTATCGGGAGGCGCTGGAGCTGATCAAAAAACACAACCCGTTACCAGCAGTGTGCGGCCGGATCTGTCCCCGGTTATGCGAGGAAGACTGTACCCGGGGCGACATTGACGAAGCAGTGGCAGTTGATGACATTAAAAAATTTATTGCCGAAAAGGATCTGGCCATGGCCACCCGCTTTATTCCCGAGAAACGCCACGATTACAGCGACAAGAAAATTGCCATCATCGGTTCCGGCCCGTCGGGACTGACCTGCGCCTATGACCTGGCCCTGGATGGCTACGATGTCACGGTTTTTGAAAAAGAGCGGCGCCTCGGGGGGATGTTGTCCCTGGGGATTCCGACCTATCGGCTTGAAAAAGACGTCCTCGATGCCGAGATTGAGGTGATCCGCGAGCTGGGGGTCAAGTTTGAAACCGGGGTGGAAGTTGGCCGGGATTTAACCCTTAAAGAGTTGCGAAAGCAGGGATTTGCGGCCTTCTATCTGGCTATTGGGGCTCAGGCGGGTCGAACCCTTGGTCTTGAGGGTGAAACAGCGGCGGGCGTGCAAAGCGGCGTGGACTTTCTGCGACAGATCAACCTGGCAGAGAATCCCGGGGTTAGCGGTAAGGTGGTGGTAATCGGCGGTGGTAACGTGGCCATCGATGTGGCCCGGAGTGCAGTCCGACTGGATGGTGTGGCGACGACGGCGTTATATTGTCTGGAAGGCCGGGAAAACATGCCCGCCCATCCCGAGGAAGTTGCCGAGGCGCAGGAAGAGGAAATTGCCATTCATAATGGCTGGGGGCCAGCCCGGATTATCACCGAGCAGGGTCGGGTTACCGGGGTGGAGTTTAAACGCTGTTTATCAACGGTTGACGCTGCTGGGCGTTTTAATCCCCAATTTGACGAGACGGAGCGGATGACGGTTCCCTGCGATTACGTGATCCTGTCAGTGGGCCAAACCTATGATTATGGGGATCTGCTGGCTGGTGAAGCGGTTGAATTAAGCAGTCGTCATACCGTGGCCGTCGATCCGGTGACCCTGCAGTCCTCCCAACCGGATATTTTTGCCGGTGGGGATGTGGCCAGCGGCCCTAAACTGGCCATCGATGCCATAGCGGCCGGTAAGGAAGCCGCCGTTTCGATCCATCGTTTTGTTCAGAAGGGCCAGTCCCTGGTGTTTGGCCGGGATAATCATGCCTATACGATGCTTAACAAGGATAACCTCGACGAGCAGATTGATTATGATGGTAGTCAGCGGCAACGGATTGCCCCAATTGATGGCAAGGTCGCCAAAACCACCTTTAAGGATTTACGCAGTGTTTTAACCGAGGAACAGATCCAGAAAGAAACCGCCCGCTGTCTAAGCTGCGGGGCTACCAAGGTTGATCCTTATTTATGTGTGGGCTGTGGGGCCTGTACCCTGAAATGTAAATTTGAAGCCATCACACTGGAACGGGTGCATGATGAAATGGGCTACGAAATTGATGATCTGCAAAAAGCGGTACTCAAAAAAGCCCTGGGCCGCAAAGCTAAAATTGTCCTGAACAGGATCAATCCGTTTACGGAAACCCGATAAGAAGTAATTGCGAAACTGCGGCGAGCTTTGCGTGCAGTTTCGCAACTTCCAAAAATCTGATAAGAAAAAGAGGTGAGCGGCCATGCATGAACTGGGGATTGTTTATGAGGTGATTAAAATTGTTGACGAATTTGTCGTGGAAAACGACCTGACCAGGGTCGATAAGATTGTTTTGGAGATCGGACAATTGTCCCAGACCATTCCCCATTTTGTGGAAGCCTGTTACCCGGCGGCGGTGAGTGAAACTCCGTACGAAGATACTAAACTGGAAATCATCGTGCTGCCGGCCATCGGTCAGTGCCAGGTTTGTGATGAGCTTTATAATGTGGTCGACCACCGTAAGCTTTGCCCAAACTGCCAGGCCGAAGATTTCCGGCTGATATCCGGCCGGGAATTTAATATCAAGGAGGTAGTTGTAGTTGCCTATTAGAAGGCAGCGACCGGGATGACGGCCGAAATAAAGGATGGAAAGCGAACGATTTTTCGCTTTATTTATAATGAAATTCTGGTATACTGGTGTTATCTTTTTAAACGAAACTAATAAAGAGGAGAAGCAATGCCAGATAAATTATTTAACCTTGAGGACTATTTTAAACGAATTCGCTATAACGGTGGCACCCAGGTGTCGGCGGCAACCCTGAAACAGTTGCATCTTGGCCATGTGATGAACATTCCTTTCGAAAACCTTGATGTTTTTGCCAGAAAACCGATTTCCCTGGAGCTTGATGATCTCTTTAGAAAAATCGTCATCAACCATCGTGGTGGCTATTGTTTCGAAATGAACGGCCTGTTTGCGGCGGTATTGACCGCCCTGGGCTTTTCAGTCTCCCGGCATCTGGCCCGGGTCTATCATGAGGGCTTTGACAACTCGGGTAAAACCCATATGGTTCTGCTGGTGGCGGCTGACGGCCAACAATGGCTCTGTGATGTCGGCTTTGGCGGCAATGGCTTGGTGGCCCCACTGTTGTTTGAAGAAGGTTTAGAGCAGGAGCAGCTGGGCTCTTGCCATCGGCTGATGGCCGATCCGGATTATGGTTACCGGGTGGAATTCAAGACCCCAGCCGGTTTTGAACCGATCTACGCCTTTACCCGGGAAAACTGTTGTCCGGCTGATTATCTGATTGCCAACCATTATACGTCCACCTACCCGGAATCCTTTTTCCGGCAGGCAATGATGTGCGCTCTGGTCACCGAAACCGGCAAGATCACCTATTTTGACGGCCAATTAAAGATTGCTGACGGAACAACATTGACTGAAACCAGTATCTCTGGTGAAGCCGCGATCAAAGAGACCTTGAAAAGCTATTTTGGTCTGGAGTTATCTTGATTGCTGGTAAAACAGGCAACAAACCGATTTGCTGTGTGTTGCTTTTAGTTGATCAGGTTACTGGAAAGATCGGATCGATCAGGCTTAATCATTGACTGTTGATTAGCTTTATTTAGAATTAGTTCAGATAATTGTGGTATTGTAAGGTTATTGCAATACCACAATTTTTTATATGACTAAGATCTGGCTCAGGTCCGATGTTGATACATGGTTCGAACAATGAAATAGGAGAAGAATGGATGAAAAAGAAAATTCCAAAGCCGATACTGATTGGCGTTATTTTGGTTATTGTCATTGCGGTGGGCGTTGGCGTCGGCCTGATGATCTTCGGTGGTGAAAAAAAAGCGGTCAGTACCGATCCGCTCAATCTTTATAACCAAGTGCTGGTGGGGATGAACAAAGAGGAAGCGGAAAAAGCGCTGAAGGTTGAAGGAACGGTCAAGGGTAAAGGTTTTAACTATATTGATGAAAAAACCGGCTATGGGGTAACGGTGAGCTATGATACGGTCGCCAGCACCGGGGTAGAAGCTGCCGAAACATCCGATTCGGAAGAGGCTCCGGAGATTGTGGTGTTTAAACAACTCTATGTGCCCGACGATACTTATCTGGACGCGCTGGTCAATGCCAATGTAACCGTGGATCAGATTAATTCGCTTAAAGAAGGGATGGCCTATGAGGAGGTCAAGAGCATTTTGGGAGGAGTGGACGGAACCGAAATCAATTCGGCCTATAATAAAAAAGACGCCGCCAACACCTACTCGGTGATGGCCTGGTTTAATCCCGATCACTCGATCGCTTACCTGACCTTTCAGGGTTATAAGGGCTCTTTGAAAGTCTTTGAATTCCGGCCGGCGAAATAACAAAAGTGCAACCATTAACGGTTGTGCTTCAGACTGAAGACAAAGGTTTTGAGAGTTTGATATTTTCCAACTCTCAGACTGTTAAAAAAGATAACCCAGTACCGACAATTGTTACATCATGTTGTACGTATCGGAGCGGACACGGCAGAGCCTGTCCGATTCCGCAGCGAACAACAGATTAATAATTGGTCGGTACGGTAGTTTATCAACAATCTCAGAGTTTGATATTTTCAAACTCTTTTTCTTTTTACCAAAATGGGTTCTGTAATTTTCTGGTTTTATCAATCAAAAAAAAGAAACACGTTAAACGTGTTTCTTGACTTTATAACAAGTTATTTAAACATTAGTTTCGAAGTTTTTTGCTTATTTTGCGGTGGAACTCTTGAAATTAATAAAATCCAGAACTTCTTGCTTATAGCTTTCCGGGAAAGAAAAGTAAGAAGAAAAAGAATCTACTTCTTCGTTGGAAAAAACGTAAGATTTTAAAAATTCTTCACAGGTCATCGGTTTAGGGTTGCTTGGCAAAAGTTTTGGCTGATCGGTTCGGCATAATAAATAGTCAACAGAAACTTCAAAAAAGTCTGCGATTTTTATCAGTAGCTGGTTTTCAGGTAAGTTTTTATCTTTTTCATACTTGGAAATGGAGCTTTTGTTGAGATAGAAAAGATTGGCAAAATTTTCCTGGGTTAATCGTTTCGAAATTCGTAACGCCTTTAAACGACTACCAAAAGTATTATTTTCCATTTTTTCACCTTCTTTCAGTTTAGAATTGTTGGCATAAATGCACTGCTTACTTCTTAATTATAACAGGTCTTTGACATTTGTCAAGATTTTTGGTTGAATTTAAGTAATAAAATTTCAGGAGATAAAGCATCAAAAGGGCGCTCTTGCTTCTCTTAAGAGTCGCAAACATTCACTGTATTTAATTTTTTCGGGGGATCCTTCATTGGCTTGAAATGGCGATTCCAAGGATTGGCTATTGAGAGCGTTCTGAGTGATTGTGTCAAATAATGCATTAAAATCCGAACTTACTACAGAGTCAGTTGATTTGCGTTTTGATTTTCCGTCTTCTGTTATGATTTCATCGTAATTGAGGTCGATCAGAATTGATCCATTAAATGAGGCTTGCAGGATTCCCTGATAGCCATCGCGGTCAGTTGGACTGGTCAATAAATATGTATCCAAGGTATCAATTTTAATTATTTCGTGGTCACCTTTGCTGGCCTGAGCAAGAATTGCCTCAGATAATTTGATGTATCGTTCTGATGTTTGAGTCGCCCCAGAGACGGCATCAATTTCATCAGGATTCTGATTAAGTATCAGTTCATTGTAAAGGCGGAGATAAAGAGCGCCCAAATTAGTCACGGCCAGGTTGTCCCAACTGCGATCGGGACCTTCAACAGACAGGCGATCGGCTTTATTCTTATCGGTTTCTTTAAAATTCACACGGGTGATCAGGCCGTTTTTAATTAGAATACTTAGTTGCTGGCCATAACCCCTGCTATCATAATATTTTGTGGTAGCTGAATATTGACCGTCGATTAATGACGTCAATTGCTTTGCAGGTAGAATTGAACCGGTTGCAGGATCATTAATCAGTTCTTTTTCGACACAACCGGAAAAAATAAATGGCAGCAAACCATAGACCAGAATCAAGAATATTAGAGGCCTGGTTTTGCGATTTTTGGTTTTAATATTTTTTTGCATGTTATCACCACATTTTCAGGAGTATCGAATTTTTTAATAGGCTGAAGCATTCATCAGCGGCGGCACGATCTGTTTTTTACGGGAAAAGACGCCATTCATAAATTTACTGAATTCACCCGGCTGGAAATCAAAAGCCAGTTGAGCAAGATTTTTAGCTTCACCGGCGATGATCAGTTCAGAGCCGCCTAAAATAATGTCTGTCACCATTAAAATGGCCAGATCGAGGCTTTCTTCTTCACATGTTTTATTCATTTCCAGCAAAACGGCATCCAGCTTGTCAAAGATACCACGGAAATCGCCAGTGTTAATTTGTGATACCCCAATTTTATAAGATCCCATGGTAAAGAGTTTCTTATCGGTGGTAATAATTTCAGAGGGATGCATTTCTTTTAGATTACTGCCGGCCACCAGCATTTTTTCGCCGTAACTCTTAAGATCAAAATTCAGAATTTTAGCCAATTCCCGGGCAATGATCCGGTCATCTTTAGTGCAGGTGGGAGAGTTAAAAAGCAGTGTATCGGAGATGATGGCACTGAGCATCAGTCCGGCCATATCTTTGGGGATGACGACCTGATGCTCATGGTACATTTTTGCAACAATGGTGGCGGTACAGCCAACTGGCTCGATTCGCAGGTACAGCGGCGTAGCAGTTTGGATTTCGGCCACCCGATGATGGTCGATGACTTCAATGATCTCGGCCTCTTCCACTCCGATTATCGACTGGTTGCGTTCATTATGGTCGACCAGAATTACTTTTTTACGACTGAAGTCAATCAGATTGCTTCGGGAAATGGTTGACAGAACCTTTCCGGCAACATCCACAACGGGGAAACGCTCATGCTCAGAGGTCAGCATATTTTTTTTGACATCATCGATGGTTTCGTAGGTCATGAAATATTCCAGATGGTTTTTCTGGTAATAGTTTTTGATTGGAATTCCCTGACAGAGCAGTCGGATGACTTCGAAGGGGCCAAAGGCCACAATCAGTACCGCGCCCTTGAAGTCATCTGGGATTTGAAAGACGATCTCCGGAGAGGCATTGGCAACAATGATAATTCCGGCACCGGTAGCAAAAGCCCGATTCAGATAGAGATCTTGCTGAACCGTTACCAGAATATCTTGGCTGGTTAAGGTTAGACCATCCTCAATTTCGGTTATGGTATAAACATCGCCCTGAACCAGTTCGGATTTGATTGAACCATAAACCTGAGCTTCCAGTAAATCAATGATATTATCCAGTGGGGTTTCGGTGTCCCGCAGTAGGGATTTTGAAAAAGCATCAGTGTAAGCAGGAATAATATCGGATAGGGAAACCATTCCGATAAGTTTTTTCTGATCGTTGATTACCGGCAGGGAACGTCCGGGATGATCAATGATCTGGCCCATGGTTTTAGAAACCGAGTCCTTTTCATAAGCCATCGAAAAATCCGTTAACACCAGGTCTGAAACCTGGGGTTTGACATCCTTGATCAGTTCGGGTAAATCGACCGCGAAGGTATCCAGAACAAACTGGGTTTCCTTATTGATAGGGCCCAATCGGGCGGGAAAGACCTGAGAATGTCCCAGGCACTGCTTTAAATGAGCATAGGCAATGGCCGAACAGACGGAATCGGTATCCGGATTGCGGTGTCCGAAGACATATATTTTTTGGGTCATCGATGAATCTCCTTTTCGATTATGAATAGACATTTAAAAATCGCAGAACATCTCGGTAGACGAGTTCACGTTTATCTTCATTTAAAATTTCATGCCGCATCAGCGGATAAAGAATAAGATTGACATTCGCAATACCAGCTTTTTTAATCCGACGGGTAAGGTGGGTCACTTCTTTGCCCATACCACCAACGGGATCGTCCCGGCCAGCTAAAAATAGTAAGGGAAAATCTTTAGGGATCTTTTTTAGTTTGGTAGGTCTGGTGGTGTAGTTGAGCCCATAAAATAAATCCCGGTAGAATCCGGCACTGCAGGTAAAGCCGCAAAGGGCATCGTTTGAATAGGCGTCAACGTTAGACTTGCTCAAGGAAATCCAATCATACTTGGTCCGGTTTGGTTGGAAATTCTTATTGTAGCTACCAAAGGATAGCTCGGTCAACAGTTTGGATGGCGTTTTTTCACCATTTTTACGGACCTCCCAGTGGGCGATGATGCTGGCAGCTTTGCGCATAAAGTTGTTGATACCGACGGTGGTGCCGATGATAACCGCCCCTTGATAAAATTCGGAATGATCAATAATAGCGGTTCGGGTTACCACCGACCCCATACTGTGACCGATGATAAACAGCGGCAGTTCCGGACAGGATTCTTTTAGCATTCCCGAAATTTCTTTGACATCGGAGACGACCCGTTCCCAGCCATTGCCGCTGGAAAAAAAGCCCAGATGACCAGCGTCTTTGCCGGTTTGACCATGGCCTCGCTGATCGTGGATCACCGCCAGGTAGTGATGATGATATAAAAAATCCATTAATTCATGATAGCGTTGCGCATGCTCAGCCATGCCATGAACGATTTGAACAATACCTTTTGGTTTGGTGGGGCAGGGCGTTTTGTAATAAGTCAGCTTTACCTCATCGGATGCATAAAAACCATTGGTTGTTAAATCAATCATTTACAGTTCCTTCTTTCATCGTGTCTTCTTAAATCTTTTGTCACATTATAACAAAATATCTTAAAAAAAACAGGCTCCCCGTACTAAAAAAGCGATAATCAGTGTATAATTGATATAATATCGTGGGATGAGGGGTATTGAAAATGGAATTAACGTTACTGGGCAAGAATGGCCGACACAGCCAGGAACGATGAAGCGTCCGTTATTATGGGGTATAGTCACTCTGAGTCTGGCCATCGTAGCGGTTTTTTACCGCTGGCCATGGTGGTTGATGCTCAGCATTGCCGGTGTGTTGGCGGCAATGCCGATTGTTCTTAAAGATGTCAAAAAAAGCCAGGTGGTATTTGTCCTTGGTTTATTCGGCTTTGGTGTAATTCTGGGATACGGGGCGTTCCCGGAAACGGATAGGCTGGAAAGCTTTTATGAACAAGAGGTTTCCCTGATCGGGATTGTTAATGATTATCCGATTCAAACCGAGAACCGGTTAATCATCAATTTGATGGCCAAAGAAATAGTAGATATTGAAGACGAAAATAATCGTCTTGACAAGACTACTGGGATCAGAGCAACCGTCTACTATCAAACGGATGAAGATAGCTCTGAGGAGCAGCTGTCGTCAATGACTAACGAAGCGCAGCAATTAGATCTGGCACCTGGGGATCTGGTGTTATTGACGGGAAAACTGACCCAACCGTCAGCGCAAAGAAACCCCGGCGGATTTGATTATGGGCTTTATCTTAAAGCCCTGTCAATTGACGGATTGCTGACGGTTAAACCGGAAAATTTGAAAAAAGTCGGCCAGGAAGTGCGCTGGTATGATCAGATCCTGGGCATTAAACATCAATTGGAAAACCAGGCGGAGCTCAGTTTTTCTGAAGACGTAGCTGATTTGCTCAAGGGCGTTGTTTTTGGCGAAAAAAATATCAACGAGGATCTTGCCCAGAACTTTCAGGATGCTGGTGTGACCCATGTTTTATCGGTTTCCGGACTCCATGTGGGGTATGTGTTCCTGGTGCTGTCTTTTCTGCTGATGGCGCTGAAAATTAAAAAGCAGTATTGGATCTTTTGGCTGCTTCCGGCTTTGATATTCTATATTGCGCTCACCGGTTTTGTAGCGCCAGTGGTTCGGGCCGCCATCATGTTACTGTGTGTTACTGGCGGCCAAGGTCTCCACCGGGAACGGGATGCCTTGAATCAACTATGTTTGGCGGGAATAATAATCCTGGGCATCTGGCCGGCACAGCTTTTTCAGGTCGGTTTTCAACTCTCCATGGCTGCGATGCTGGGGATTGTTCTTTTTTATCTCCCATTATTGTATCGCTATGAAAAACACCGAAATAAAAAACGGGTGCATCATAAACTCAAAGCGGGACCGGTGATACAAGGTCTGGTACTGACTTTTTGCGCCACGGTCGGAACTCTGCCGATTCTCTTATACCATTTTAAGAGTTTTACGTTGATGAGTTTCTTATCCAATTTGCTGGTGGTACCACTGATTGGTGTATTTTTGTTGGCGGGGATGGGATTTTTGGCAATGGTTTCGATTGTCCCCGGGTTAGCGCCTGTTGTATCACTGCCGATTGAATTTTTAGGGGAATCGATCGTGGTGATGCTGGAGGGAATCAATGATCTGGGAAATGCAGCAGATTTTCTTATAATTTCCCGGGGTGGACTCTCGCTGGCTGAAATGACATTGTTTTTTTTGCTGGTCTTGCTGTTTTCCGGTTATTTTTATCTCCGGCAGCCTTATGTTCGAAATATGGTACTAAGTTTGGCACTGGTGCTGGTAGTAGCTGTGGCAGCAGCACCGCTGTTGCCGGGAAATCTGGTTGTCACTGTTTTGGATGTAGGTCAGGGGGACAGTATTTTAATTGAGACGCCCGGTGGTCAGAATTATTTGGTTGATGGGGGTGGATATCTGATTGAACGATCCAACCGGGTTGCCGACCAGGTGCTCTATCCGGCTCTGTACGCAAAAAATATCCGGGAACTGGATGCCATCTTTCTAACCCATAACCATGTCGATCACAGCCAAGGTGTTGAAGAACTGCTTTATGATGGCTATCCGGTTAAGAATCTTTTTATGAGCGTTCAGACAAATAATGAAGAACTCCTGAATCAGCAGTTGGTCCCGGTTTCTCTGCTAAAAAAGGGAACGGTGATTGAAGGGCGTGACGGCGTCGCTATTCAGGTCTATAATCCAACGGGGGGAATTAGCCCGAAGGCCGATGATGAGCAGAACAATGCTTCGCTGGTGATGGCAGTTTCCTATCAGAATTTTAATCTGCTGCTATGCGGGGACATCGAAGCCGATGTGGAAAAACAGCTGATCGCCGAATTGCAGGCCCAAAGTAATATACGGGACTTTCAAATCATCAAAATTCCTCATCACGGCAGCAAAACCTCATCTTCACTGGCCTTTCTGCAGGCCGTGAAACCGGAAATTGCTGTGATTTCAGTGGGTGCTAATAATTCTTTTAACCATCCCAGTGATGAAGTGATGAATCGTCTGGAGGACGAAGAAATATCGGCACTGCGAACTGATCAAAAGGGGGCAGTGGAAATTACCAGCAATGGAGAATTTATTCGTATAAAAACCTATGTGAATTAAAAAGTGTTAAACGATCATAAAAATGAAAACGCAACTTAAATTATTGGAGAAATAATGTGAATTATAAAGAACTCAATAAAAGTTTAAAAAATCAGGAGATCAGCCCGGTTTATTTGTTTACCGGCCCGGAACAGTATATTGGCCATATGATGGAAAAAAACCTGATCGGTATCGAACTGGCCAAGGGTTTGGAACCCTTGAATCTGACCACCTATAGTGATAAAAATCTGGATGTCTCAGATTTGCTGGCCACTTGTGAGACCCTGCCGATGATGAGCAATAAGCGGATGGTGATTGTCCGTGAAGAAGCCCAATTAGATAAACTCAGTGATAAAAAGGATCTCGAGCGGATTACCGCCTATCTGGAGAAACCCTGTCCATCGACGCTTTTAATTATTTATTGGGAGCAGCCGGACAAGCGTAAAAAAATCTATAAAAGTCTGATCAAGGCCGGTACCCTGGTCGTGTTTGAAAAACTGGATGCCGGTGATCTGCAGACCTGGATAACCCGGCGGGTCAAAAATGCCGGAAAAAAAATCAACCGCAGTGAATTGGAACTATTTATTCAGCGCTCGATGTATTTGATGAATGAGAAAAAAACCATGGAGATGGTCGACAATGAACTCAATAGTCTGATTGACTATGTCGGGGATCGCAATGAGATCACCCAAGAAGACATCCTGCTGATCTTACCGCAGTCAATTGAAGAGGGGATCTTTAAACTGATAGACTACGCCGTCAGCGGGCAAAAAGATCAGGCTCTGCTGATGTTAAATCACTTCTATCTGGAAGGGGAATCGCCCTTTGGGGTTTTTAGTCTGTTGCTGAGGCAAATCCGGATGCTATTGATGGTCAAGATTTACAGTGCCCGGGGATTGCCGGCCAAAACGGTGGCGACAGAAATGAAGTTGGCCCCATTTATCGTCAATAAGCTGTTAAAAAACGGAAGAAATTATCCGATTGACAATTTATGGGAAATTATGCTACTTGGTGCCGATCTCGATGCTCAGATGAAACTGGGGGAAATTGATCAAAATTTTGCCCTGGAATTATTTTTAATGAAGATTGGTTGAATCCCGGACACTTCGTACTGATGCGTTAGATTATCAAACTAACCTAGTACCGACAATTGTTACATCATGTTGTACGCATCGGGGCGAACAGGTTGATAAACCTGTCAGATCCCGCAGCGAACAACAGATTAACAATTGGTCGGTACGGTAGTGTGTTGACAAAGTTTCGCACCGGTACGAAGAGGGGAACTCGTTGCTTTCACGCAAAAAAAGATGTACCTGAGTAAGTACATCTTTGGATAGACCCTAGAGACACGGGTTTTGGGAATATATAAATGAGGTAATTAAGCAGTCATCTTATTCAAGATTTTAGCCAAAGTACTTTTTTTACGCGCTGCAGTGTTTTTATGTAAAACACCTTTTGTAACAGCCATATCAATTTTCTTTGTTGCTAAACGAAAAGCTTCCTGCGCTGCTTCGACGTTACCTTCAGTAACTGCAAGATCAAATTTCTTTACAGAAGTCTTAAGATTGGTTTTTACCATCTTATTTCGCAGACGACTGATTTCATTTGTTTTAGCTCGTTTCATAGCCGATTTAATGTTAGCCATGGGTTCACCCCCCTCATTTATTTATAACATAGCAATTCTAACACATTTACAGCGACTTATCAAGAAAAAACGTGACAAAAAAAATATTTCTTGATAGAATATTGATCTAGGTACAAAACTAGGGATTTAAAGCACATTTCAACCATTGATATAGATTTGAAAGTTGAGGACAAAAAATTGACAAACAAACAAAAACATACCCGAAATTTTTCGATTATTGCCCATATTGATCATGGTAAATCAACCCTGGCCGATCGGCTGATTGAAGATACCGGGTTGATGAGTAAACGGGATATGGAAGAACAGTTTCTGGATAATATGGATATTGAACGGGAACGGGGCATCACCATCAAGCTGCAGGCTGTCCGGTTGCTGTATACTGCCGATGATGGTGAAGAGTATATTTTAAATCTGATTGACACCCCGGGTCATGTGGATTTCACCTACGAGGTCTCCCGTAGTCTGGCAGCCTGTGAAGGGGCATTGCTGATTGTCGACGGTTCTCAGGGAATCGAAGCCCAAACCATTGCCAATGTTTATCTAGCCATGGAGAATAATTTGGAGGTTATCCCGGTCATCAATAAGATCGACCTACTAAGTGCTGACCCGCAGCGGGTCAAGGACGAGATTGAGCATGTGATTGGTATTGAAGCTCAGGATGCGCCGCTGATTTCGGCCAAAGCCGGGCTCAACATCCGGGAAGTGCTGGAGGCGATTGTCAAAAAAGTGCCACCACCTGATGGTGATGTGGATGCACCGTTGCAAGCGCTGATTTTTGACTCCTATTATGATCAGTATCTGGGGGTTATTGCCTCGGTTCGGGTCGTTCAGGGAAAAATCCGTAAAGGAATGAAAATTGATATGATGGCTGTCGGTAAGAGCTTTGAAGTCAATGAGGTTGGGGTCTTTGGTAAAGGGCTGATTCCAATGGAGGAACTCTGTGCCGGTGATGTTGGCTACGTCAATGCCGGAATTAAAAATGTCCGAGACACCCGGGTAGGGGATACCATCACCGAAACCAATAATCGGGCAAAGGAACCCTTGCCGGGTTACAAAAAAGTGACCTCGATGGTTTTCTGTGGGATCTATCCGGCTGACGGTTCCCGTTATGAAGATTTAAAAGAAGCCCTGGCCAAGCTGCAGCTCAACGATGCCTCCCTGCTTTATGAGGCCGAAACTTCGATGGCTCTTGGGTTTGGCTTCCGCTGCGGATTCCTCGGGTTACTGCATATGGAAATTATCCAGGAACGACTGGAACGGGAATTCAATCTGGATCTGG
>CAZEBY010000015.1:0-43483 GCA_964510565.1 uncultured Lachnospiraceae bacterium
AGTTCTACGCTTCGGAAGTCTGCAATGAAATCTGTGCCAAAGCGGTTCAGATCCATGGCGGCTACGGCTATATGAAAGATTATCGGGTTGAGCGTCTTTATCGGGATTGCCGGGTCTTTACGATCTATGAAGGTACCTCCCAGGTGCAACAGCTGGTTATTGCCGGTCAATTGCTCAAATAGCAGCAACTGAGTCAAATACGAACCGTAATTATAGAGGAGAATTTTATCAATGAAAATATTAGTATGTGTCAAACAGGTTCCGGATACCAACGAAGTTAAAATCGATCCGGTCAAAGGAACACTGATCCGGGAAGGTGTGCCCAGTATTTTAAATCCGGATGATGCCAATGCTTTGGAAGCGGCCCTGGCGATTAAGGATAATGATCCCAATGTGAAAGTGTCGGTATTAACGATGGGACCACCACAGGCCTGCGAAATGCTGCGTGAATGCCTGTCGATGGGCGCTGATGATGCCTATCTGCTCAGTGATCGGGCCTTTGGTGGTGCGGACACCTGGTCTACCTCCAACACCCTGGCAGCGGGGATCCGTAAAATTGGCGATCTGGATATTATCTTTGCCGGCCGTCAGGCCATTGATGGCGATACCGCCCAGGTTGGTCCGCAGACTGCCCAGCGACTGGATATTCCGGTGGTCACCTATGTCCAGCATGTTGAAGTGATTGGCAATAAGGTCGTGGTTCAGCGTCAGATGGAAGATGGTTATGAACTGATTGAAGTTTCGACCCCCTGTCTGCTGACCGCCGTGAAAGAACTCAATGAACCGCGATTTATGAGCATTTACAACATTGTCGATGCCTGCAGCAAAGAAATTACCGTCTGGGGACATGAGGATATCAAGCTGTCACCTGAAAACTGTGGTTTAAAAGCATCACCGACCCAGGTTTTCCGTTCATTTACACCCCCGACTAAGGGTAAGGGCGAAATGCTCACGGGAACAACGGCTGAAGTGAGCAAAAGCCTGGTTTCAAAATTAAAAGGGTTACACGTTATTTAGAAAGGACGAAAAAAATGTCGGTTAGAGTAATAGTAGAAAAATGCAAAGGATGTTCCATCTGTGTAAAAAGCTGTCCTTTCAGTGCCATTGAGATGGAAAATAAAATTGCCGTTATTGGTGACGCCTGTACCGGTTGTGGTGTCTGTGTCGATGAGTGTCCCTTTGATGCCATTGAAAAAACAGAAGATAATGTAAAAAAAGATTTAAGCGAGTACAAAGGTGTCTGGGTATTTGCTGAACAGCGTGAAGGCAAACTGATGCCGGTTGTGATCGAACTCCTTGGCGAAGCAAAAAAACTGGCCGCGGAAATCGGCACCGATGTGAGTGCCGTGCTCTGCGGCGATGAAGTCGGCGCTCTGACCCATGAATTGTTTGCTTATGGGGCTGACAAGGTTTATCAGGCCGTTCATCCGGAACTGAAGAATTACCGGACGGATGCCTATACCAAGGTGATTGAGGAAGCCATTAACTTATACAAACCAGAAATCATTTTATTGGGGGCTACCCATATTGGCCGTGATCTCGGACCGTGTCTGGCAGTTCGCTGTGATACCGGTTTAACGGCAGACTGCACCAAACTGGAAATTGATCCGGACGACAAAAAAATTCGCCAGACCCGACCGGCTTTTGGTGGGAATCTGATGGCCACCATCATTTGTCCAAACCATCGACCACAAATGTCAACCGTACGACCCGGAGTCATGGACAAAGCGGAATATGTCGCAGGACGAGAAGGCGTTGCGATCCGATTGGACGTCAACTTTAAAGAGGATGAAATCCGCACCAAGATTATTAAAATTGTTAAACAAGCCGGCGAGCTGGCCTCACTGACAGATGCTGAATTCATTGTTTCCGGCGGTCTGGGTCTGGGTAATCCGGAAGGTTTTGAATTACTTAAAAAACTGGCCGATAAACTGGGCGGCACCATTGGATCATCAAGAGCCTGTGTTGATGCAGGCTGGATTGACCATTCTTATCAGGTCGGTCAGACGGGAACAACCGTCAAGCCAAAAATCTATTTTGCCTGTGGTATTTCCGGCGCCATTCAGCATCTGGCCGGCATGCAGAGTTCGGACTATATTGTCGCCATTAACAAAAATGAAAATGCGCCGATTTTTGAAGTCGCTGACTATGGGATTGTTGGGGATCTTTATGAAGTGATTCCGACAATTTTGGAAGAGTTATAAATTCATTCACAAAGCACTAAAAATATAAATTTTTAAGGAGAAAAATCATGAGTCAACCATTGAAAAAATCAGTTGTCAACCTTTACGGGTTACCGTCCTTCGGGTTTCAAACCCTCGTCACCATCGAGGTCATGTTCTTTGCGGCATTTTTGACTGACTTTGTCAAACTGCCACTGGCATTGGTCAGTACACTCTTACTGGCAACCAGTCTGGTCGATATTATTGCGGTTCCGACATCCGGGGTTATTCTGGAAAAAAGTAATCTGAAATGGGGGAAATACCGTTCCTGGCTGTTCGTCGGTCCACCGATCGCAGCGCTGTTTTATATTATGCAGTTCACCCAGCTTGGTGGTTCAGCAACGGTTACAGCCATTATCATCTTTACCGGTTTTGTTGTCAGTCATTTAGTCTGGAATACCTTTTATGCCGCCCATATCTCGCTGAATAATGCAATGACAACCGATCGTGGTGAACGAATTTCGATGGCCAGTAACCGTGGGATGTTCAATGCCCTGGGAACCCTGGCATTTACCTACTTTGGTGTAAAAGCCATCACCAGCATTGGCGCCGCCGTTGGCAACCCGGTGTTAGGTTATACCTACATGGCCGCCATCACTGGCTGTATCATGATTGCCTGTAACTGGATTTATTTCGTCCTGACCAAAGATTATGCCTTTAACGGCTGTGCCGCACCAGCGGGAAAAGCAGCTGACAAGATGTCCGTTGGTGAAATGCTCAAACAAATTATTGTCAATCCACCATTAATGGGATTGATGATTGTGGAACTGGGTCGATACTTGGGTCGCTTCATCATTTTTGGAATGGCCTTCTACTACTTTAAATATGTCATCAATGATTTACCGGGTATGGCCCTGTTTATGACCGGATTAACAGTTGTTAACTTCCTGTCAGCGATGATTGCCGCTCCGATTGCCAAACGTCTGGGTGAAAAAAACACCTATATGATCGCGCTGAGTCTATTAGTTGTCGGTTTATTAATCGTCTGGTTTATCCCGCTTCAGGCTACCGCATTTAAAATTATTATGTTATTGGCCTACATCGGTTATGGTTTGCCGGATTCATTGGGTGTGGCGATGTACTCCGCTACCAGTGATTATGGCGAATGGAAAACCGGCAAGAATGCCCGTGGTTTTGTTATGTCCCTGATCAGCTTCCCGATCAAAATTTCGATCTTTGTTCGTTCCATGATTATTGCTGCCGTACTCAGCTCCGTAAACTATGTCGCCGATATGGCGGTGACACCGGAACTGATCCAGGGGATCAAAAACGGATTTTCACTGTATCCAGCCATTATTATCATCGTTGGTTTACTGTTAATGTTCAAAATGTACTCTTTAACACCGAAACGCATGGAAGAAATGAACGCTGAACTCGCAGCAAAAAGACAAGCGGCAAGCACTAATGCTTAAAAAGTTGTTAGAAAAATAACATTCGAAAATAAGCTATTGACAATTGAGGAATGACAGGTATAATAAATATAACATCGTTCTAGAAAATAATTCTAGAACGATGTTATATAAAGAAAACGTATTCGAAAGAATGACGTAGCATGAATTTCAGATGGCAGCTAAGCCGGGATAGTGAATTTTCAGACGACCGTCAAAAATAAAACGGTCAAAATAAGGAGGACAATAATGAGTAACGGTTACAAAATTGGTATTGTTGGAGCTGGAAATATGGGCGGTGGTATCGCTCAGAAGATGGCCCAGGAAGGTTTAAATGTGACATTGGTTGATATGAATGATGCACAGGTAGAACGCGGCATCGGGATTATCACCAATATGCTTAAGCAGGCAGTTGAACGAAATGTTATTACCGCCGATAAAATGGAGGAAACCTTAAAAAGAATCAAAGGAACAACTTCTTATGAAGATCTTGAAGACATGGATCTGATTGTAGAAGCCATTTTTGAAGATAAAAAAATGAAGGGCGAACTGTTTAAAATGCTGGATGCAATCTGTGATCCTAAAACCATTTTGGCGACCAATACCTCAAGCTTATATGTGCACGAACTGGCAGCTTGGACTGGTCGACCAGACAAAGTGGTAGGGATGCATTACTTCTTCCATCCCGCTAAAAACAGACTGTTGGAAGTCATTCCTCATGAAGGAACCAGCGAAGAAACTTTAAATACAGCACTGTTAATCGGAAAACTACATGCTAAAACAAACATCATTGTCAAGGATTCCCCAGGATTTTGTGTAAATCGAATCTTCATTCCGTTCTATGTCTCGGCAGTACGGGTTCTGGAACAAGGAATTGCCAATATTCCCACCATTGAAGCAGCTTGCAAAAAAGCCTTTGGTATTGGCATGGGACCCTTTGAACTGATGAACGTGACCGGTATTCCGATTGCGGTTCATTCGGCTAAAACACTGGAAGACGAATTGGGTAATTTTTATGCAGCACCACAACTGTTGATTGACCAGGTCGAGTCAAAAGAACTGTTCGACCTAAGCGGTGACGTGGATGAATCAAAAATTCAGGAAGTAACCGATTTCCTTTTCGGGGCTTCACTCGGTGTGGCTTGTCAGTTAGTGGATGAAGGGATTGCTTCAATCGAGGATACTGATCGCGGCGCAAAAATTGGATTGGCCTGGAAATTTGGACCATTCGAAATCATGAACAAGCTGGGTATTGCCAAAGTATACGAAGTGGTTGACGCCATGTGTAAGCGCTACCCTGATTTCAAAATGCCGGAATTACTGGTTAAACAACATGAAAGCGGAAAACCGTTTGAATTCAAATATGTCGAACTTGAAGTTAAAGAGGATATTGCTTATATCACCATCAACCGACCAGAAGCGATGAATGCCCTGAATGAAACAGTTGTCAATCAACTGGAAAAGAAATTTGATGAAGCCGAAAGCAACGAAGCAGTTAAAGCCATTGCCATCGTAGGCGCTGGTAAAGCATTTATTGCTGGAGCAGACATTAAATTCTTCATTGAAAACATGGAAAACAAAACCCTCGATCGTACCGTTGAGTTTACCCGTAAAGGTCATGAATTATTGCGACGATTTGAAACCTCAGCTAAACCAACCATTGCTGTTGTGGATGGACTGTCTCTGGGCGGTGGCAGCGAATTGGCGCTGGCATGTCAGTATATTGTTGCGACCGAAGCCGGTTCCTTTGGTTTCCCGGAAACCGGAATTGGCATCTATCCAGGTTTGGGTGGGATGATCAGAATGGAACGATTGGTTGGCAAAGATCTGGCTAAATACTATGTTTTCACTGGTAAATCAATCAGTGCCGAAAAAGCCCTAAAGATGGGAATGATAACTGAATTGACCACCATTGACAAGCTGGAAGAAACGATTAAGAAAGTGGCTGCTCAGGAAAAAAGAGACAAATACCAGGGTCATACATTCAGCGATGCGTTTGAAAAGGAAGCGGCTATCTTTGCAGGTGATAATCTGGAAAAAATTATGGATGGCATTGTTCCTGACGGTGTAGATGCCGACTTTGCCGAGGCTACCATCAAAATCATCAGTAAAAAAGCCCCACTGGCCCTGATTGTTGCCAATGAGCTGATGGAAGCTCAGTCAAAGGTTTCAATTGACGAAGCGATCACGATGGAATTAGGACGGCTGATTGAGATGTTTTCAACTGAAGATGCTTGGACTGGTTTAACAGCACCTCCAGGAAAAGCTCCAGCTTATAAAAAAGCATAGGCTTAAAAAATCAGTAAAGTCGTGGCGAAAAGAAAGTGAGCTTTATGGTCTAGGTTCGTGTCAATAAGAGTAAAGCTCACTGATCTTTCGCAACGGAGCAACAAGAAAATTAAAAGGAGAAAAGAATGTTTAAAAATGCATATATTCCCTATGGCGGATATTACAGCACACCATTTTGTAAATGGCAGGGAAGTCTTCAGAATGAAAACTCCATTAAGTTGGCGGCAGATACCAGCAAACGGTTTTTCGAAGCCAAAGGTTTAGATTCCCAAATGATTGAATTCCTTTATCTGGGTCATACTGTGATTCAACCCGGATCTTTCTTTGGCGCATCCTGGGCAGCGAATGAAATGGGACTGAGTATCCCAGGAATGGCCGTTTCTCACGCCTGTGCAACATCGACCAATACCATTTACACAGCAGCGATGGCTGTTGAAACCGGTAATCTGTCAACGGCTTATTGTATGATGTTTGATAAAATTTCCAATGCGCCGCATATTGTCTGGCCAAATCCTCAAGGCCCAGGCGGTGAAGTATTATCGGAAAATGTCAACATGGACAACATCAACCGCGATCCTTCAACTGGCTTTGGGATGCTGACCACCGCAGAAAATGTCGCCAAAGAAGGCGGCTTCACCAGAGAAGAAGCGGATGAAGTAACCTTAATGCGTTATGAACAATACGCCGATGCCCTGGCCAATGATCGGGCCTTCCAGAAGAAATACATGTTCCCCATCGAATTGAAGTCACGAAAAAGCACCCTGGTCATCAGTGAAGATGAGGGCGTGACCGCAACAACCAAAGAAGGTCTGGAAAGACTTCGTCCGGTGGCTGAAGGCGGGATTCATACCTTTGGTTCGCAAACCCACCCAGCTGACGGGAATACCGGGATGATCATTACCACCAAGCAAAAAGCAACAGAATTAAGCACTGAAAAAATACCGGTTCAAGTGATTTCCTATGGCTTTAATCGGACAAAAAAAGCCTTCATGCCGGCAGCACCGGCCGGAGCCGTCCAAATGGCTCTTGACAATGCCGGGATTGGCGTCAATGATTTGGTGGCGATTAAAAACCATAGTCCTTTCATTGCTAATGACCTTCATCTGGGAAAAGCATTGGGGATTGAGCAATCACGGATCAACAATTATGGAACCTCATTGGTATTTGGACATCCTCAGGGACCAACTATTGCCAGATTACTGATGGAAGGCATTGAAGAAGCGGTTATCAAAGGCGGCGGCTATGTACTGGCCTGCGGCTGTGCTGCTGGCGATTCAGCGGCAGCAATTATTGTAAAAGTAGGTTAATAACAAGCGCCTGAATGCACCTGTGGATCAGACCATCCCGGGCAGTTCAGAGAACATCTAAAAGACAAACCTCCAATTGTTTACACAAGAAATTAATAATTTGACTTATTTCTTCAGCCAATGCAGAGTCACCTCCTGCATTGGTTGGAGCAATTATGAGGTTATCAGGACAAAAGAGCTGTAAGCGTTAACAACATTCCCGTCATGCAGTATTTTGTGATATAAAGCATCGTAACAGGAGCGAAAAAGTTATCAGAATCGATCAGCGGAATTATTGTAGGTATCAATATAGGAGTTAAAAGGAAATTTGACGCAAGCGTGCATCATCACCATATAAAACCTGTTTATGGAATAGTAAATGAGAAATTATTAGCTTGAGTACTCAAGCAAAATTTGAACAGGAGCGTGAATAAAGTGAATATACCCTTGATTATCGTTATTTTGTATATGTTAATGATTGTTGGAATTGCATATTACTCTACTAAGCTCACAAAAACATCCACCAGTAAAGATTATTTACTGGCCGGACAACGTTTACCCTGGTACCTGATTGCCGTGATGGTAACGGGGAATGCCGTTGGGGGCTCAAGTACCGTCGGCGTTGCTCAAAATGCCTATACCAAAGGAATCTCAGCTGGCTGGTACACTGGCGCCTGGGCTGCCGGAGCGGTGGTCTTTGGCCTTTTCATTTCAGCCAAAGTCAGAAAAATGAATATCAATACGGTCAGTGAAGTATTTTTGAAATCCTTCGGGAAAGTTAATGGCACTATCGCAATCATTGTTCAGGTTATTATTCTGTTTGGGATCAATGCCCTTCAAATCATTGCCGGTGGGGCTTTACTGAGTACCCTGTTGCCGGAATTCTTTAACTTTACCAGTGGCATGGTTGCTTCCACTATTGTCTATATTCTGGTCTCGTTTATTGGTGGATTACTGGGTGCCAGCATGGCCAATCTGGTCAATGTCATTGTCATTTATTTGGGACTCATTGTCGCCGTCATTGCCGCCATCACTCAGATGGGCGGGGTCAGTACGGTAGCGGCAGCGATTCCCCCGGGCGATCAATGGACCAATTTAGTCAGTGGGATGGGCCCTGGGGTTCTGCTGGGCTGGGTCATCACGATGATTATTAACACCCCGGCCAACCAAACCCTGTATCAGCCGACGCTGGGTGCGATTGATGAAAAACATGCTAAAAAAGGGATGTTATCGGCAGCGGTGCTGATTTTTCCGATTGGCTTTGTTGCAGCAGCCTTGGGTATTCTGGCCGCCATTCAATTTCCCGGTCTGGAAAACAGCGCCATGGCCCTGCCAGCCTTAACCATAACCCTAAATCCAATTATTGCCGGTATGGTCTTTGCCGGTCTCTGGGCGGCGGATGTATCAACGGCGATTGCCTTATTACTGGGAATATCTTCGATCGTGACAAAGAATATCATTGTCGACTTGATGTACAAGGATATGCCGGACAAAAAACAGCTGATCATTTCCAAGGTCGTTCTGGTTCTTGCTGCGCTTATGGGACTCTTTGTCGCCATGAACATCAGTGGCATCATCAGTTTCCTGATGCAGCTGCTGACGCTTTATACCCCATACACCCTGCTAATCTTTGCAATCTTATACGCACCGAAGATTTTGCGCAAAAGCACCTGTTTTCTAACAGTGCTCTCCGCGATGGTTGTCATGATTATCTGGATCGCCGTACCACAATCACATGTTGTCAGTCAGGCAGTTTATTTATGTCTGCCAATCTCAGCGCTGGTAATGGCGCTGACAACCATCTTCGATAAACGGACGGTGGATTTAACCGTGCTTTATACAGCCGAATCCCCCCAAAACAAATAAAAAGCCATTTTAAAACAGCGGAAATGGAGCTCGCAACAATAACATCATGCCGAGCATTAGAAGGATAAAAAATTCAGACTAAAATGCTGTTTAAATAAAAAAAGTTTACAAGCCTAAGGAGGCAAAAAATGAATTCGCAAGAGAATGTATTTAGTGGAATTAAAGTAGTGGAGCTAGCGACTTATGTAGCGGCTCCATGTGCGGGAAGGTATTTTGCCGATTTAGGTGCCAGTGTGGTAAAAATCGAAGGGTTTGGCGGCGATCCGCTGAGAACCACGGCCCCGAGTGAAGGTCGACCTTCTGATCCCTATGAGGATACCACCTGGGATCTGGAAAATGCCGGAAAAAAAGGCATCGCCCTGAATTTAAAAGACCCAGCCGGAAAAGATGTGTTGTTCAAAATGTTGGATGAAGCCGATGTATTTATCACCAACTGGCGCAGTGACGCACTGTTAAGAGCTGGTCTTGATTATGAAACAATCAAAGTTCGTTACCCAAAACTTATCTATGCCCATCTGACCGGTTACGGCGAATTGGGTCCGGATAAAGATTTACCGGGATTTGACTTCACTGCGTTTTTTGCCAGAGGCGGATGGCTGGGCACCTTATATGAAAAGGGCTCGGACCCAATGAATCTGGTTGCTGGGTTGGGCGATCACCAGGCTGGTCTGTACCTGTCAGCGGGGATTATGTCCTCACTTTATAAGGCCGAAAAAACCGGCCAAGGTGAAAAGGTAACCGTCAGCCTTTACCATTGTGCAATTTATGCCCTGGGTTTACTGGTGCAATCGGCCCAGTATGGCAACCGTTATCCGATCAATAAAAGAGATATGTTGAATCCCTTTATGAATGCCTTCAAAACTAGCGACGAACGACTCATTCAGCTGGCGATGCCGCCCTACAATGTTTTCTTTCCCAAGTTTATGGAAATCATCGGTCAACCACAGTTGAAGGATGATCCCAAGTATTGTGATTTTGAAACCCTGGGAGACAATTCAAAGCATATCTACGATCTGGTCAATGATTATATGAAAACCAAAACCGTCGCTGAGCATAAAGAAATCTTTGTCAAAGAAGATATTCCCTTTGCCATTGCCCAGCTTTGGGAAGAAATCCTGGAAGATGAGCAGGCCTGGGCCAACGATTTTCTTTGTTCACTAAAATATGACAATGGTAATACCCGGACATTGTTGCGTCAGCCGATTAAATTTAAAGAAATGGGTCTGCCGGAATACACCAGAGGACCTTATGTGGGAGAGCACAGTCTGGAAGTGTTGCGGGAACTTGGCTATAGCAATGAAGAAATCAGCGAACTAAAGGACAAAAGAATCTTCGTTGAATGGGATGACATCAAAAAAAAGTAACAGCGAACGAATAGATATTGAACCTAAAACAGCAGCTGCTCGCAAGGTAATGGGTGGTTGCTGTTTTAGCTACCAAAAAAATAGAACAGAATTATAGAATGATGTTTGACTCCTGCGCTTTTATCTGCTAAAATTTTAACGATGTGCGACAATCATTTGTTGCAGTCAGGAGGAAAGCAATTGGTTAAAGAAAAGCAGCTTTTAAAGCGAAAAGCAATTATGGATGCCGTTTTAAAACTGATGGAAGAGTATGAGTTTGATTCCTTAACGGTCAGGATGATCTGCGATACCGCAAACATCTCGACGGGAACCTTTTATCATTATTTTGCCGATAAGAATGCCCTGATCCAGGAAATTCTCGGAGAAATCGATAATTATCTCGAGGAACAGGCGGTTGATAAACTGACAGATGACGATGAATATGAAAATCTACTGGCATATGGACGAATCGTGATGCGGCAAGTTGCCAGCACCGGTCATGTCATTGCTCGTTTGATCAGCGGGATGCCCTTACCGAACACCCCGGAAGATAGCAAAAAGGAGTGGGAGCGGATGTTTTTTTCCATTCCTCTGAAAATAATTGAAAAAGGCCAGGCGAAGGGACAATTTATTACCGAAATGAGCGCCAGTGAAATAACGGATATGTACCTGGTTTTTATCCGGGGGTTCGTCCTTGACTGGGCAAGACGAAGCGGCGCTTATGATCTGCAAGAAAAATTTGACTATTATAATCAACGTTTTCTGGGATTTATCAGGACAAAAGATCGAATAATTGCATAAAAACATGATAAGCAAGAATAACTAATGATTTTCCTTTTGAGTAATGGGAAATTGTTAGTTTTTTCTTTGTTCAGAAGCATTATCACAATTTGCTTTTCCTGGGATTGTGACGAGTTAATACTGATGAATCGATGGCGATCGCATGGACCTCTAAAAAGATATAAATTTTTGTGGTTTTGCATTTTTTCTAACCATTCCGCTGGGTTTTGTGTTATATTCAAATCATTCTAAATAAATCGTTGCAGATTGAGTGCAGAGCATTAGCGAAAGGAAAAACGTATGAGATTAACACAAGAATTATTAAAACAGGGAATCAGCGAGAAACTTCTCGATGATATAAAATATTTCAAACATTTTTATAAATTGGAAGAGAATCTTCAGGACCGGGTTCCCAGTACTGAAACCGTTTTTTATGGCAAGGATATCTGGTCGATGTGCATTACCGCCATTTTAGAGGGCGAGAACATTCTGCTCTCTGGGCCCAAGGCCACCGGAAAAAATGTTCTGGCTGATAATATCTGTGAGCTCTTTAACCGGCCCCAGTGGAATACCTCCTTCCACGTCAATACCGACAGCTCCAGCCTGATTGGTACCGATACCTTCATTGATAACGAGGTGCGGTTGCGCCGGGGCTCGGTCTATGAATGCGCCATTAATGGTGGCTTTGGGGTTTTTGACGAAATCAATATGGCCAAAAATGATGCCCTGGTGGTTCTCCACTCGGCGCTTGATTACCGCAAGGTGATTGACGTACCGGGCTATGAAAAAATAAAACTCCACGATGCCACCCGCTTTATCGGTACAATGAACTATGAATATGCCGGCACCAAGGAGCTTAACGAAGCGCTGGTCTCTCGATTTATGACTATTGATATTCCGCAGATTGAGGAAGACACCTTGATGATTATTCTAAAAGAATATTTTCCGGATGCCAATCCCGAAATCCTGCCACAGTTTGCCGGGATCTTTCTGGATCTTCAGGCAAAATCGAAAAACTCCGAAATTTCAACCAAATCGGTGGATCTGCGGGGGATCATCGGTAGCTTAAAAACCATCCGTCGGGGGCTCAAACCAATGCTGGCCGTGGATATGGGTGTCATTGGTAAAACCTTTGACCAGTTTGAAAAGGAAATTGTCCTGGATGTGATAAAAACCCGGATCCGCGAAAGCTGGGAAGCCTCTGATGTCTTTACCAGCTAAAACCCCACAATCCAGCGAAGGGAGGGTAAAGCTGTGAAGGATGCCAAATGGATTTATGAAGACTATGAATTTGACAATCGGGTTGCCAATCTGATGTGGACCATTTCTGGGGACTATGACGAAAACATGGACAGTGGCGAGAAAAGCTTTATTTCCAAGAATGTCGCTCTTTATCATGCGGTCACCGCCGGCGGTCGACGCAAATACATTAACTGGCCAGCCGTCAAGAAATACGTCATCAGCCGCCATCGGGCTGGTTTTAATAAAGATATTCTCTTAAGTCTGATTGCCATGGGCAGTGATGTAGTGGTGGAAGAAAAGATTATTGCCGAACGCCCCGGGGTTTATGATATCCGCAAAAATGCCTACGATGATATTCTTTCCAATTATTACAAACTCCACACTGACGATCTGCTGGAAAAGGTCCGCCACGCCATGATTCTAAAAAAAATCGGTAAAACCCCGATGGTCGATACCGAAACCCGGAGTATTGCCAACGACATTATGGCGCTGCAGCAGCGCGAGGACACCATTGAGCTGCTTAAGGGGATCGAAGATGTTTATGTGAAATATTTCCCGCTGTTTGTCGAGGGTGAAGGCGGTGAAGCTTACGAATCCGGCCATAATAAAAATCACATCCGCGGCGATTTTTCGGATTTTATGCTGGAAGAAATGTTTGAAGATCCCGAAGACCTGGATATTGAAGCTTCCATTGAAGAAATTGCCGAAGCGCTACTGGGTGAATCCCAGGGGGATATGACCAGCGTATCCAATAACGCCGATAATCGGATCTTGCGGGTACAGGAAGAGGACATTGAAAAAATTTATGAAAAAGTGGCCTATTATTACGGCAACTCTTTTTTAGAAATCGGTGAGGTTAAAAAGCTTCAGAACCGCGTCTGTAAAGGGGCCCACGGCAGTTGTCGGATTCACATGACCGACGGCGTGATTCGTAGTGACAGCGATAATGAATTTCAGCAAAAATATGTCCAGCGCCATCAGGTTAAAAATACCGATGTATACCGGGCCAATTACAAGGTGTTCAAGCGCAATATCAATAAGCTGCGGGAGAGCATGTCCCGGACCCTGGTGCAGGAGGAAATTGTCGATGCCATCCCGTCGGATTCCGGCCAGCTGATCCCCAGCAAACTGTGGCGGATTGGCCGCAGCAGCAACAATAAGGTCTTTGTCAAGAATATCGATAACAATAAGGGCAGCTTTGTGGTGGATATCCTGATCGACTCCAGCGGCTCGCAACGGCGCAATCAGTCCAAAGTGGCCATTCAGGCCTATATTCTGGCGATGGCCTTAACCCAGCTGGGATTGCCCAACCGGGTGCTGGGTTTTTCGAGCTTTTTGGATTATACGGTCATCAAACGCTTTCGGGATTACGAATCGCCGCTTACGGCCAATGAAAATATTTTTGAGTATTATTGCTCCGGGAATAACCGCGATGGTTTGGCCATTAAGGCGACCTGTGAAGATTTGATTAAGCGCCGGGAAGATAACAAGATCCTGATTGTGTTAAGCGATGGCCGGCCCAACGACATCAAGGTCGGTAAGGGCCAGGTCAATGATCTAACCGAGGCCTACCGGGGCCGGGTAGCCATTGCCGATACCGCCCGGGAAGTTCGTTTTGCCCGGCAGCAGGGGATTATGGTGCTGGGCGTTTTTACCGGCAAGGAACAGGATCTGATGGCTGAAAAACTGATCTATGGCAAGGACTTTGCCTATATCAAGGACATCAACCGCTTTGCCGATCTGGTTATTAAGTATTTAAAACAGATTATTATAAATTAAAAAACCGCTGCCGGATAATTGGGATTATTGGGCAGCGGTTTTATTGATTTTAAGAAAGTGAGTGAGTAAAGGTGCAGATCAATCGATTGCTGGAAACGGTCTATATGTTGATTGAAAAGAAAAAAATTACCGCCCGCGAATTATCCGACTATTTTGAAGTATCCCAGCGGACCATTTATCGCGATGTCGAAGCATTAAGTGCCGCCGGGATTCCCGTCTATGCGGAAAAAGGCAAGGGCGGCGGGATCCGGCTGCTGGATAACTATGTGATCAAAAAGTCGCTGCTATCCGAGCAGGAACAGGTTAATCTGCTGGCATCACTCCAGGGGATGCAGGCGTTAAACGGACCGGAGCTGGATCCGGTGCTGAGAAAACTGGCAACCCTGTTTGAAAAAAAAGATCCCGACTGGATTGAAGTCGACTTTTCGCACTGGGGAGGCGGTGTCGCTGAGCGGGAAAAATTCAACGACCTGAAAAGCGCGATTCTTGGTAAAAACTGCATCGCTTTTGACTACTTCAGTGCCGCCGGCAAAAAGAGCGGGCGCTGTATTGAACCGCTGAAGCTGTTGTTTAAGGGACAAGCCTGGTATGTCTACGGATTTTGTCTAAACAAAGCGGCACTGCGTTTTTTTAAAGTCAGTCGGATCAGACAGTTGCGCGTACTGGATGATTCCTTTAGCCGTACCCTGCCAGCGGGGACTATTTTTGAAACACCAGAAATAAGCAGTTCTCCAATCAGGCTGGTGTTAAAAATTGATGCGGCCATGGCGTACCGAGTTTACGATGAATTTGACCCGATGGCGATCACCAAAGAGCAGGATGACTCATTTATGGTTACAAGCGACTTGCCCGGGGATGGCTGGGTGGAAGGCTATATCCTTTCTTATGGTGACGCCGTCGAGGTCGTCGAACCCCAATGGTTGAGGGAGGCAATTAAGCAAAAACTGGCGAATAGTTTAAAAAAGTATCTTTAATATGACATCGGGTGTCATGTTAACAGGCGTATACTGATCTTATCAAATCGAAAAAAATCATCATAAGATAAGAGAAAAGGGGTATACAAATGAATTATGAAGTGGTACAACTAACAGAAAAGCAGATAGCGGGTTTGAAAATACGGACCAGTAATGCCGATCCCCGGATGGGCGAAAAAATTGGGATAACCTGGCAGCGTTTTTACGGCGATGGGATTGAAGCCGCCTTGGCCGGCCGAAAAAATGATAAGTGTGTCGGTCTTTACAGCGATTATGAAAATGGTGCAGCCGGCCACTATGATGTGATGGTCGGCTGCGAGGTAGCAGCAGGGGTTTCGCAGCCAGAGCAGGTCGAGACAAAAACCATTGCTGCCGGCAACTATGCCAAGTTTATTGTCCATGGTGATGTCCAGCAGGCTGTCGGCGATTTCTGGATGAAGCTTTGGGGGCTGGCGCTTGACCGCCGGTTCGACTGTGACTTCGAGGAATATCAACCGGGGGAGGATATAGCCAACGCCGAAATCCATATCTATATTTCATTGAATTAAAGGAGTAGCAAGCGATGGAAAAAGTCGATTATAAAAAGCAATTTAAAAGCTTATATCTGCCTAAAAAACAGCCGGCAATCATTGAGGTGCCGCCGTTACGCTTTGCGATGCTCGATGGACAGGGCGATCCCAATGGCGAAGTGTTTGCCGAGGCGGTGACGGCACTGTATAGCTTTAGCTATGCGGTCAAAATGTCCTATAAGAGTCCGGTCGTTCCGGAGGGCTATTACGATTATGCTGTTTTTCCCCTGGAAGGGGTTTGGGATCTGGTTGATACGACCAAAACCAGTGCGGATAAAAGCAATTATGCCTATACCCTGATGATCCGCCAGCCGGATTTTCTGACGGCTGACCTGGTCGCCCGTTTTATTTCGGAAGTTAAAAAGAAAAAGCCCAATCCGTTTCTTGAGACGATTCGGCTGGCGGAACAAGCCGAAGGGCTTTGCTGTCAGATGCTGCATTTAGGCAGCTATGATGATGAACCGGCCAGTTTTGCCCAGATGGAAGCGTTCTGCCATGATCAGGGTTACTTGCGCAGCGACAAAACCCATCGGGAGATTTATCTGTCCGATCCCCGCCGGACGGAGACGGCCAAATTAAAAACGGTGTTGCGCTTTAAGGTCAGAAAATCAATTTAAGCAAATAATAAATCAGGTTGACAATTCCCTCTGAAAAGAGTTATACTCACATAAACTTAAGAAATACCTATACAAAAACGGGTAGACTGATCACAATTAAATAGTTGCGAATGGATGATGGGTACGGGAGAGTCTGCTTAAGTAGCAGCACCGAAGGATTAAATCGATATTTAGCTAATATCGGTGATGATCTCAGGTAAAGGGGACCGTAACCGGACATAACTCTGGAAAGCGTAGCACCGAAGGGGCAACTTCCATTACGGAAAGAATCTCTCAGGTTAATAACAGAGCAGAAGGCGTAAGCCTTCTGTTTTTTTTGTTTATTAAAAATCGGAATGGGTAAATTTCGGCATGGGTATTGAATTTACAAAAACTAAAAAAGTGGAGGATAAGAAAATGAAAATTGTTGAAGGTTTGAAGTATTCAAAGGATCATGAGTGGGTAAAAGTTGAAGGCAAGCTGGCCACGATTGGGATTACTGATTATGCGCAGCATTTACTGGGCGACATTGTCTATGTCGAATTACCGGAAATCGGCGATCAGATTGGCCAGCATGATAGCTTTGGGGTGGTGGAGTCGGTCAAGGCCGCCTCGGATGTATATCTGCCGGTGTCAGGAACCGTCGTGAAGATCAATGACGCCCTGGAAGCTGAGCCGGAGCTGGTCAATGCCGATGCCTTTGAAAATTGGCTGATCTGTGTCGAAATGGATAATCAAGAAGAGCTGGAGGAACTCATGGATGCGGCTGAATATGAGACAATCTGTGAAGATTGAGCGCGCAGGTAAGGAGTAAAAAATGACAACATTAAAACGGACACCCTTTTATGACAATCATGTCAAGGCCGGGGCGACCCTGGTGGATTTTGGCGGCTGGGAAATGCCGATCCAGTATCCCCATGGAATCGTCGATGAGCATCTTCAGACCCGGATCAAATCGGGGATTTTTGATGTTTCTCATATGGGCCGGTTTATTGTCTCCGGTCCGGAGGCCACCCGATTTTTGCAACATGTTTTAACCAACAATGCACTGGCTCTGGATCTGCTTCAGGCCCAATACACGATGATCCCGAATCAAAATGGCGGTGCGCTGGACGACGCCTATTTGTACCGCTTTTATGAAGATGAATATCTGCTGGTCGTCAATGCGGCCAATGCCGAAAAAGACTGGCAGCATTTAAGGGCCGAAATAAAAGCCTTCGATGCCCAAATCGTTGACCGGTCGGCAGCGATCGCAATGATTTCGCTGCAGGGGCCGGACGCTAAAACGGTCCTTAAAAAACTGACGGGCAGCGAATTTTTGACCGAGCCGCTTAAAAATGCGTTGGGAATTCTTGATTATCAGGGAGAAGACCTGCTGATTGCCCGAACCGGCTATACCGGCGAGCCGCTCGGTTTTGAATTGTTTGTCAGCGCAGCCCAGGCGGTCGAAATCTGGGAAAAGCTGCTCAAACTCGGTGCCGTCGCGATTGGTTTAGGTGCCCGGGATACCCTGAGACTGGAAGCCGGTCTGCCGCTTTATGGTCATGAGCTGGGGCTAGACAAAGACGGCAATGAGATTCCGATTTTTGCCTGTCCGCTGGCCAAATTTGCGGTTAGCTTTGCCGAAGTCAAAGGGGACTACATCGGCCGCGCCGCCCTGAGCAAACAGTATCGGGGTTTTAAAAAGATTATCGAAAGAGATTTTTCCGATCTTTCTGAGTTGCCGCGGATTGTCAGACCGATTGCCATTACCGGCAGAGGTGTGGCCCGGGCCGGTTGCCCGGTGTTTAAAGCGGGCAAGGAAGTCGGCTACATCACCAGCGCCACGATGGTGCCATATTTAAAGGCCGACGGCTACGGACTGGAAAGTAAAATTACCGACGAGAAGGCGATGCGGGCGATTGGCCTGGCCCTGATCGACGGCGATGTGGAAATTGACGACAGTGTCGAGGTCGAAATCCGCGGTAAAAAGGTGGCTGCCGTGATTGCGCCTTATCATCTAAAAAGTGATGCGCCCCCCTTTGCCAGACCGATTCTATATGGAAAGGAAGTCGAGCGTAAATTTGACAGTGCCCCGGATTATCAAACCAAAGCCCGGAATCTGCTTAAAAGAAGCCTCGACAACACCCTCCACCGCCAGCAGCAGACCATTAACCTGATTCCTTCCGAGCAGACCCATTCGGCGGCCGTGCGGTTATTGTCGGTGATGGATCCGAGTTTCCGTTACGCTGAGCACAAAAAAACAAAATCATTCTATGACTACGATATCTTTTATTATCAGGGTACCGCCTTTATCGATGAGATCGAATACCTGCTGATGGAGGAAATGAAAAAATATTTCCATTGCGCCGAGGTGGAAACCCGGGTGATCAGTGGCCAGATGGCCAATGTGGCAGTTTTCAGTGCGCTGATGGATTATAAAAACCGGGCCAACCGCAAAGTTGATGCCAAGCGACTGGGTTACGTGATGAATAATCATATTATCCGCGGCGGCCATTTAAGTGCCCAGCCGATGGGGGCGCTCCACGACTATATTGCCATTGATCCCAAAACCGAAAAAACAGCGGTGGTCAATTTCCCGGTGGAAAAGGACAACCCCTTTAAAATCGATGTCGCAGAAACCAAAAAGGTGATCGCCCAATACCAGCCGGAGTTAATCATTTTTGGCAAGAGTATGGTCTTGCATAAAGAGCCGGTCCAGGAAATCCGCCGATTTGTCGATGATCAGAAATTAAATAGCATCATCATGTATGATATGGCCCATGTCCTGGGACTGGTCGGGGATCATTTCCAGGATCCGTTTGCCGAAGGCGCTGAACTGGTCACCGGTTCGACGCATAAAACCTTCTTTGGCAGTCAGCGGGGCATCATTGCCGGCAACTATAACAAGGACGATTATAAATATAACCTCTGGGAAACCATTGAAACCCGAGCCTTCCCCGGCAGTGTCAGCAATCACCATCTCGGTACGATGCTGGGCCTGTTGATGGCCGCCTATGAGATGAACTATTTTAAGGACGACTATCAGCGCAACGTGATTGAGAATGCCAAGTATTTTGCCGGCTGTCTGGCCGAGGCTGGCCTGGATGTAGCCGGAGATCCGGATATTTCCTACACCGAGACCCATCAGGTGGTGGTTCGGGTCGGTTATGGCAGCGGTCCGGAAGTGGCCAATCGCCTGGAGGCCAGTAATATCATCATCAATTATCAGGCGACTCCGGAAGAAGAGGGCTTTACAGCTTCCGGGGCGATCCGCATCGGCGTCGCCGAAATGACCCGCTTTGGTTTTGGAAAAGAAGCCTTTGCCGAAACTGCCCGTCTGATGGCGGATGTGATCCTGAGAAAGAAAATCGTCACAGAAGAAGTCAAGCAGCTAAGAAGCCAGTATACCGAGCTCAAGTATTGTTTTAATGATGAAGCGATAGCAGAACAGCTCGAAAAGCTCAAAGCTACAATTTAAAGGAGGACAAAACGTGGCATCCTATTTATCAAGTACCAAAGCGGAACAACAAGCCATGCTCACAGAGATGGGGCTGGCCTCGGTCGCCGAGCTTTTTGCCGAGCTGCCCCAGCAAGTTTGCCTGAACCGGGAGCTTGACCTACCACCGGCTTTGTCAGAAATGGAACTGACCAGTTACATGCAAAAGCTGTCCCGAAAAAGCGTTAATCTTGACGACTACACTTGTTTTCTCGGGGCCGGCGCTTATGATCATTTTATTCCCAGCGTTGTTGGCAATCTGACCTCACGACAGGAATTTTATACCGCCTATACCCCTTATCAGCCGGAAATCAGCCAGGGGACGCTCCAGGCCATCTTCGAGTTTCAATCGATGATCTGCGAACTGACCGGCATGGACGTCGCCAATGCCTCGATGTATGACGGGGCCACCGCACTGGCGGAAGCGGTGGCGATGGCCTGCAGCCAAACCGGAAAAAATGAGGTGTTGCTGGCCAACACCGTTCATCCGGAGAGTCGCGAGGTCGTGAAAACCTATGCCCGATTTAAAGATGTGGTCGTTCGGGAAATTGACTATTGTGATGGCAGGGTTGATGGGGCCCGTCTGGAAGCTGCGATCTCCGATCAAACAGCGGCGGTGATCGTCCAGAATCCCAATTTTTTCGGGATCATCGAGGATCTGGGACAGGCTGCCGAGCTGGCGCATCGCCATAAAGCGCTGCTGATTGCCAGCGTCGATCCGATTTCCCTGGCCATTCTTAAATCGCCCGGCGAACTGGGGGCTGATATTGTTGTCGGTGAGGGCCAGTGTCTGGGCAACCCGATCAGCTTTGGTGGACCGGGCCTCGGTTTTATGGCCACTTCCAAAAAATTAATGCGCAAGCTACCCGGCCGGGTGGTGGGACAGACCACCGATCTTGAGGGCGAGCGCGCCTTTGTGCTGACCCTACAGACCAGAGAACAGCATATCCGTCGCGATAAGGCCACGTCCAACATTTGCTCGAACCAGGCGCTCAATGCGCTGGCAGCAACCATCTATCTGACGGTGCTTGGCAAGCAGGGCTTAAAAGAGGTCGCGACCCTCTGTCTTAATAAAGCCCATGAGCTCCATGACCAGCTGGTCCAAACCGGAAAATTCAAACCGGTTTTTTCAGCCCCCTTTTTCAAGGAATTTGCCCTGACTTGCAGCGGCGATGTTGAGGTGCTCAACCAGCACCTGCTTTCGGAGCAGATTATCGGGGGCTATCGGTTGGCCAAGTCTTATCCCGAATTGAAAAACGGCTGGTTGTTGGCGGTGACTGAAAAACGAACCCAATTGGAAATTGACAGTTTTGTAGAGAAGGCGGTGAAATATTGTGATTAAGCGAGAACCATTAATCTTTGAAAAATCCGTGCCGGGAAGAAGGGCGGATCTGCTGCCGCAGTGTGATGTTACGGACGAAGTCCTTGCCCGGATGATTCCTGCCGAGTTTTTAAGAACCGCGGCGCCGGAATTGCCGGAAGTCAGTGAGGTGGATGCCGTCCGGCACTTTACCGCCTTATCAAAAATGAATCATGGCGTCGATTCCGGTTTCTATCCGCTAGGCTCCTGCACGATGAAGTATAATCCCAAGGTCAATGAAGCGGTGGCCCAGTACAACGGTTTTAGCCGAGTTCACCCCTATCAGCCGGAACAAACCGTTCAGGGCTGCCTGGAACTGTTGTACCAAACCGATCAGATGCTGGCAGAAATTACCGGCATGGCGCGGGTCTCCCTGCAACCGGCGGCCGGGGCCCATGGTGAGATGACGGGCTTGATGATTATCAAAGCTTACCATCAGCATCGGGGCGATCTGAAACGGCAAAAAATCATCGTGCCGGATTCATCCCACGGTACCAATCCAGCTTCGGCGGCAGTGGTCGGTTATGACGTGATCGAAGTGAAATCCAATGCCTCGGGCGGGGTCGATCTTGAAGCGTTGCAGGCGGTGATGAGTGACGAGATTGCCGGGTTGATGCTGACCAACCCCAGTACCCTCGGTTTGTTTGAAGAAAATATTGTAAAAATTGCCGAGATCGTCCATCAGGCGGGCGGGCTGCTCTATTATGACGGCGCCAATATGAATGCGATTATGGGCAAAACCCGCCCCGGCGATATGGGCTTTGATGTGGTCCACCTTAATCTTCACAAGACCTTCAGCACCCCCCATGGCGGCGGTGGGCCCGGGTCAGGGCCGGTCGGCGTTAAAAAAGAGCTGGTGCCCTTCCTGCCCGGGCCGGTGGTGCAACAGGCCGACGATCAATATGTTCTGGATCACAACCGCCCCTTATCGATTGGCCGGGTCAAATCCTTCTATGGCAATTTTTCGGTGGTGGTCAAGGCCTTTGCCTATATCTGTTCATTGGGGGCGACCGGTCTGCGGGAAGCCTCAGAGACCGCGGTTCTCAATGCCAATTATATCCGGGCCCGGCTTTCCGGGGATTATGAGCTGCCGTTTGGCAAAACCTGCATGCATGAGCTGGTCTTCTCAGCCCAGAAACAAACAAAGTTTGGGGTATCGGCGCTGGATATTGCCAAACGCCTGATCGATTTTGGCTTTCATCCGCCGACGATTTATTTCCCCTTAATTGTCAAAGAAGCCCTGATGATTGAACCGACTGAGACCGAGAGTAAGGAAACGCTGGATCAGTTTATTGATGCGATGAAGCAGATTGCCAGAGAAGCCGAAACCAGTCCGGAGCTGTTAAAAGAAGCCCCTCATGACACCGTGGTGAAACGGTTGGATGAGGTTAAGGCAGTGCGCCAAGCGGTGCTGAAATATTATAAAGAGCAAGCGTAAAAAGCGCTTTCCGGGGTAAACAGATGGTAGCATCACGGATCGCGTCAGGACGGACCGGTGGTTTTTATTCCGGCTGATGCCGAAAGATTGAGGTGGGTATGAATGTATTTGATATAATCGGACCGATTATGGTCGGTCCCTCGAGTTCCCATACGGCCGGAGCGGTGCGAATCGGTAAAATAGCCCGAGTGGTTGCCGGCGGACAACCGAAAGCGGTGACGATTGAGCTTTTTGGCTCCTTTGCGCAAACCTATAAGGGCCACGGCACCGACAAAGCGATTATTGCCGGCCTGCTGGGGATGGCTCCCGATGACGAGCAAATTAAAGACAGTCTGGAGCTGGCGCGGCAGCTGGGGATCGACTATAAGTTTAAAAAGTCCCATCAGAAAGATGTTCATCCCAATACGGCGTTAATCACCGCGGTTGATGCGCAAGGCAAAAAAACCGTTGTTCAGGGCGCTTCAATCGGCGGCGGCCGAATTGTCGTCAACCGCATCAATGAGATCAATGTCAAGTTTAATGGCGAGTATTATACCCTGTTGGTGCCCCATCACGATACCCCGGGGATGATTGCGGCGGTGACCAATCTGCTGGCGGAACAGCGCATCAATATCGCCGAGATGAACATGTACCGTTCCCATCGCGGCGGGGAAGCGATGATGGTGATTGAGACCGACCAGGCCGTGACGGAAGAGCTGGTTGATCTAATCGAAGCGGTTAATGCGGTGAAAAAAGCAATTTTAATTAAGCCGATTTATTAGGAGCGAAGATGATTAGTTATGATTCAATTAAGGAACTGGCAGATAAGGCAAATAAAAAGGGGAAACGGATTTCGGAGCTGGTCCTGGCGGATCAGGCGCTGGCGTTGGAACGCTCCCGGGAAGATCTGCTCGAAGAAATGAAAAAAAGCCTTCAGGTGATGGCCGAAGCCGCCAGCAAAGGCTTAAACAGCGGCAGTAAATCAGCCAGTGGTCTTAGTGGCGGGGATGCTCTTAAGATGAAACAGGCGATTGAGGCGGGCCACTCCCTGGGTGGGAAGGTGCTCAGTGAAACGCTGGCCAAGGCGCTGGCGATTGCCGAAGTAAACGCCTGCATGGGACGGATTGTGGCGGCGCCGACGGCTGGTTCCTGCGGGATCATTCCGGCGGTGCTGTTGACCTTGCAAGAAGCCTTCGATTTAACAGAGGAGCAGGTCGTGATGAGTCTTTTTACCGCCGCCGGATTGGGGATGGTGATTGCTAAAAAGGCCAGCATTTCCGGCGCCGAAGGGGGCTGTCAGGCCGAATGCGGCAGTGCTGCGGCAATGGCGGCGGCCGCCGCGGTTGAACTGCTGGGCGGCACCCCGGTAATGAGCGCCCATGCCTGTGCCATCGCCTTAAAAAGCGTGTTAGGGCTGGTCTGTGATCCGGTGGCCGGGCTGGTCGAGGTCCCTTGCGTCAAGCGCAATGCCAGTGGGGCGGCCACGGCCCTGATTGCTGCGGAGATGGCACTGGCCGGGATTGAGAGTGCCATCCCGGGCGATGAGGTGATCGGGGCGATGAAAGCGATTGGTGATGCGATGCCAAAAACACTCAAAGAAACGGCCGAAGGCGGGCTGGCCGATACCCCGACCGGAAAGAAAATAGCCCGCGAGATTTTGCGCTGAGAGTCAATTAAAAAAGCGCCTCTCAGCCGACCAATGGATCAGAATCAGGGCGCCGCTTTTATTGCTTCCGACAAAGTTTCGAAGTCATTGGAATCTTAGTGCACTGATTTTCATCATTATTTAACACTTGCTTAAATAGATGTAAATTTACAGAGAAAGTTAAGCTTAACAATTTAAAATAAGTGAAGTGAGAAAGTCTCGACATCTTTTTCACTTCACTATTCTGACAGCGGTCATCAACCCGCTGTCTTTTTTTTGATGCCTTTAATCAATCGAAAACGCAATCCCCCGGTGTTCGACTGACGTTGAAAAGACAATCAGGGTTTTGGTCCGGCCGAATTGTTGCAGCTCACCGATAAAGCTATCCAATTCGCTGGTGCTGGGGAATAAAACTTCCAGGAGCATCGAATAATCACCGGTGACACAATTACATTCAATCACGTTATTACAGCCCCGAATGTAGGGGTAGAATTCTTTTTTGCGGACCGGTTCAACCTCGAGATTGACGAAGGCCTTGATATGATAGCCCAGCTTGATGGGATTGACCACGGCCTGATAGCCGCAGATATAATTGTTTTTTTCCAATTGCTCAATCCGCGAAGAAACCGCCGGTGAGGAAAGATAGACCTGGGCGGCCAGCTCTTTAATCGAGATGCGGCCGTTTTTCTGAAGCAGATTTAAGATCTGCAGATCGATGGCATCGAGTAACTTGTTTTTCATTGGCTCGTCTCCTGAAAGTTTAGAATGTTGTAAATGATTGCAAATCAATGCTGATGTAAATAACGAAAATTACGTTACAACATTCTAACATAATTAAATTAAGTTAAAAAGTAAAATAACTTTTTTAATTAGCTGAACAGAATTAAAATAATTAGGTTTCATGGTTTTACATTGATTGATTGACAATGTAAATAAAAAAAGTTTATGATTGTTTTCAGTTGATGTGCCGCAACAAATCATAAGCAGGAGAAAAGTGAATGAGTGAAATCTACGATCCCTATTTGAACGTGGTGGATGTAATGACAGAGGCAATGGAAATTGGCGGGATGAATCAATACATGTTTGACATTATTAAAAATCCCCAACGGGAAACCAAGGTCTATTTGCCGGTGGAGATGGATGACGGAACAGTCCAGGTTTTTGAAGGGTACCGGGTTCAGCACTCCAATATTCGCGGGCCGTTTAAGGGCGGGATCCGCTTCCATCAGGATTGTAATCTCAATGAAGTCAAAGCCCTGGCCACCTGGATGTCGTTAAAATGTGCTGTCGTCAATATTCCCTACGGCGGGGCCAAAGGCGGGGTCCGGGTCGATCCTACGACCTTGTCGCCGCGGGAGTTGCGCAAGCTGACCAGACGCTACGCCTTTGCCATCGAACCGCTGATTGGTGCCGATATGGATATTCCAGCACCCGACGTGAATACCAATTCCCAAACGATGGCCTGGATTCTGGACACCTACAGCATGTTAAAGGGCAAGCCCTGTCCCGGGGTGGTCACTGGCAAACCGCTGGAACTGGGTGGCTCCAAAGGACGAAATTCGGCTACCGGCCGGGGCGTCGCCATCAGTACCAAACTGATTCTGGAACGCGATGGCAAGAAGCTCGAAGAGGTCTCCGTGGCGATTACGGGGATGGGCAATGTCGGTGGCAATGCCGCCCGGATTCTTTTTCACCGGGGCAGCAAAATCGTTGCGTTAAGCGATGTCTCTGGAGGGATTTATTGCGAAAAGGGTCTCGATGCCGATGAAATATCAAAATTTTTAGAGATGACCGGCAAGCAGTTAAAAGATTATCAGAAAGCGGGGGTCAGTCATGTTTCGCATGAAGCGGTTTTGACCTGCAAATGTGATGTCCTGATTCCGGCGGCGCTGGAGAATCAGATTCATGCCGAGAATGCCAGAAAGCTGCAATGCGCGTATATTATTGAAGGCGCTAACGGTCCGACCAGCGTAGCCGCCGATGCCATCCTTAAAGAACGGGGCATCGTGTTGGTCCCGGATATCTTTGCCAATAGCGGCGGCGTGATTGTCTCCTATTTTGAGTGGGTTCAGAACATACAGATCTTAACCTGGAACCGGGAGCAGGTCAATAAGACCCTGGAAAAGATCATGTCGGCAGCGTTTTTGGAGATTCTTGAAGAAAGCCAACAATCCCAATGTTCACTGCGGATGGCCGCCTATATCATTGCCCTGAAACGGTTGATCTACGCCGAAGAAATCAAGGGAATCTTTCCCTGATCGCTGAGGTTATCTGACAGCAGAATTTGAAGACGCGACTGTTTTTCAATCTTATTTCAAGCTTCACGGATTAAATTATTAAGGTAATAAACATCCACCTCACCCAAAAAAACAGCTGACTTTGTATCAGTCGGCTGTTTTTTTATTTTAAGCGAAACGGTGATAATAACCGGGGGGATGCGATCAGCTCAGTTAAAGTAACGACAGATGGTTGACAAATCAATATTGACCGGCTACAATAATGTTGACAAGTCAATAAAAGAAGGGGGAACAACATTGGAAATTGAAAACATGCATTTTATTATGCTTAATAATAAAATATTCAGAAACAACCAGATTCAGCTGGACAAGGTGATGAAAAAATATGGTTTAAGCAGTGGCTCGATGCCTTATCTCTTTATTCTCGAAAAAAGTGAGGGCGTCAGTCTGCATCAGCTGAGCCAAAAAATTGGCAATGACAAGGCCATGACCACCCGCATCATTAAACGACTGATTGAGCTGGACTATGTTGATAAGGTGGGTAAGGACGGCGATTGCCGGGCCTATCAATTATATCTGACCGAGAAAGCCAAAGCGGTATTGCCGCGGATGCACGGCGACGTTCAGGCCATCGTCGACTTGATCTCGGTCGATTTATCGGTGGAAGAGAAGGCCGTAACCTTGGCTGCGATGAAAAAAATTTTGATGCGGACGCAGCAGCTGAGGGCCGAGGAGGAATAAATGGATAAAACATACGAAAAGAACAAATGGCCGATTCTGCTGATTGTGGTGATGTCGACCTTTATGGCCACCCTCGACAGCAGTATCGTCAACGTCGCCCTGCCCCAGATGGCCCGGGCGATGACGGTTGATACCTCGCAGATTCAGCTGGTCGTGACCAGCTATCTGATTGTTATTGTTGGAATCATCCTGATTTTTGGAAAACTCGGGGATATGCTGGGCAAAACCAGAATCTTCACCTTTGGTTTGGTACTGTTTACGCTGGGATCGCTGCTTTGCGGCATCTCCAGTGCGTTTCCGGTTTTGATCGGGGCCCGGATTATTCAGGCGGTTGGCGCCGCGGCAACTATGGCCAACAATCAGGGCATCATTACCCAGGTTTTTCCGGCCACCGAGCGGGGCAAAGCGCTCGGGTTTACCGGCACCGCAGTGGCGTTAGGATCGTTGACGGGTCCCGGTCTGGGCGGCATCATTGTTGGCGCCGCCAGTTGGGAATATATCTTTCTGATCAATGTTCCGGTCGGCGTGGTGGTCTTGTTTTTTGCCATCAAGCTGCTGCCACGCAGCAAGAAACAGGCGACCGTCAAATTGGATGTTTTAGGAGCAGTGCTGTTTATGCTCAGCATCGTGCCCTTGTTTGTGGCGCTGGGGCAGGTGCCCGGTCTGGGTTTTTTAAATCCGCTGGTGTTGACAGGGATGATCGTTTCGCTGTTTTCATTTGTTGCCTTTATCGCGGTTGAACGAAAACGCGAAAACCCGTTGATCCCTTTGGTTATTTTTAAAAATAAATTATTTTCATTGAGTATTTTTTGTGCCTTTATTATCTTTGTGGGACTATTCTGCAACACCATTATCCAACCGTTTTACCTTCAGGATGTGATGCGCTATTCACCGGAGCAGGCGGGACTGATGATGATGATTTTTCCTCTGATTCTAAGCGTGCTGGCGCCAATCAGCGGTCACCTCTCCGATAAAATCGGCTCAGAATTGTTAACCTTTATCGGCTTGCTGCTGTTTAGTCTGGGTTTGTTTTTAATGTCGACCCTGACCGAGCAGTCGACACTGATAACCATGGTGGTCTTTCTGGTTGTCTTATCGGTGGGGATGGGCTTGTTTCAATCGCCGAATAATTCCCTGATCATGTCAACCGTCGGTCGACATCAGCTGGGGATTGCCGGTAGTATCAATGCTCTGGTTAGAAATATGGGGATGGTTTGCGGGATTGCCCTGGCCACCACCTTGCTGTATGGCAGCATGAGCGGGGAGCTGGGTTATCGCGTGACGACCTATGTGGTCGGAAACAGCGGCGTCTTTATTAATGGGATGCGCATCGTCTATCTGAGTGCAGCCGCGATCTGTTTTGTCGGGAGCGGATTAACCTTATGGCGACTGAGTGCCAAAAAGTCCCGAAACCTTGAACAAGCAGTGCTTCGGGACAGTGAAATAAATAACGGTCAGGAATAAGCCGGGTTAAGCGTAAGTTTTCTTTGGGTATGAATTTTTGATTAAAAAGGGGTATAATGAGAGAAAATATAATAATCGGAGGACGGTAAAGATGCCAAAAATGTCACGTATTCAAATCCTGAAACAAAGAGAACAGCCCACCCTGGTAATTCGGAAGGTCACCCGGGTCGAGGACTTACCGCAACTGATCGGCGAGTGTTTTGGAAAAATTGTTGCCTATCTTGAAGAACTGGGCGAACTGATGACCGATGCACCATTTGTCGCGTATCACAATATGGATATGCAAAACCTTGAGGTGGAAATTGGCTTTCCGGTCGCGGATGTATTTCCGGATAAGGGCGAGGTTAAATCCGGTTTGATTCCGGAAGGAAAAATCATCTTTTGCATGTATCGTGGCGCCTATGCCGAAATGGAACCGGTCTATGGTGAAATGTCACAATGGTTTATGACCAATAAACAGGAACCGGCCGGCATTGCCTATGAATATTATTATAACGATCCCGAATTTCCGGAAAGCGAATGGCTGACCAAAATTGTTATGCCACTCAAATAAAAAAGGCACCCTTGAGCGAAAAATGAACGCTTCAAGGGTGTTGTTTTTTGCAGCGCGCTTGTTTTGGTGCGTCTGCAGCTAGTATTTTTTTGCGGGTGGCCTGCTTTTTTTGTGCGGCTAGCCCTTCTTTTTCTGGCAGGCTTGGCAATAATAGGTGCCGCGGCCGTGAACCATTTCCTTGGTGATGGGTCCCTGACAGAGCGGGCAGAATTTTTGGGTGTGGACGTTTAACTGCAGCTGAAACAAACCGGTAATGCCATTGGCATCAAAGGAGTGAATTGTGGTGCCGCCCTGGGCAATCGCCTGGGCCAGAATAGTTTGAGAGACCGTAATCAGCTCGGCGACCCGCTTTTTACTGAGGTGTTTGCCGGGGGTGCGGGGATCGAGTTTCATCGCGAAACAGATCTCATTGGCATAAATATTGCCGATGCCAGTCATAATGCGCTGGTCGAGTAACAGCGTCTTAATCGGCAGACTGCTCTTGTGGATTTTAGCATAAATTTTCGCCGGCTCAGCGTCCCAGGGTTCGGGGCCAAGCTTTGAAAGCGGCAGATCCTGACGATAGCAGTCTTTACGCACCAGCTCCAGACGACCAAATTTGCGGGTGTCCTGATAGCGCAGGGCGGTGCCGTCGCTAAAAATAAAGCTCAGATGCTGGTGTTTGTTTCGCGGCGCTGTGGCATCGATAAGATGATACTTACCTTCCATCCGTAAATGCGAAATAAAGGCATCATGATCCAAAATAAAGATCAGATATTTGCCGACGCGATCGATATCGCGGATGGTTTGGCCGATTAAGGTGGCGGCGAAATGATCGGGATTGCCGGTGATGATCTTAGCGTAATAAATCTCGATGGCGGTAATCTTTTTTCCGATGATAAAGTTTTTTAAAGTCCGTCGAACGGTTTCGACTTCCGGGAGTTCGGGCATAATTTTTCACCTGCTTTTGGAGATTTTTAGCTATTTTTAGAAACGCTGACGCCGATATTGGCTGAAATCAAAGCGGTTGATGCTGGCTGTACCGCTTTGCTGCTCAAAATAGGCGGCGGCCGTAAGATCGGTAAAGCTGCCATCGGCAAAGGTCAGGTTCTTTTTCATCCGAATCTGCAGCTCAAAAACAACGGCCAGCACATCTTCAAGTTCAGCATCGGCCATCTCAAAGCGAACCAGGTAATATTCGTCAGAATAATTAATCACGTCGCGGCCAATTTCATAGGTCCAGGTGCTGATTTTTAACATCGCCTGGGAACAACTTGGGCTGAGATCTGTTTGCCTTATTGTAAACCTTTTTAACCGTACTGTAAAGGCAGTAGCCTGGAAATTGCAGCGGATTCAAAAACTGGATTTATATCTAAAACGTGATAAAATAAACGAATAATAAGCAGGACGCGCGATGATCTCACCTGACAGGGGGTCGTTGTGGTGTCGTGTTCGGGAATCTGGGATATGCATGAAAAACAACCGAAGCGTAATCGGCAATAGCAAAAGCGGAGAAAAAATCTCCGCTTTTGTTGGGTGTTGCTTTAATTATAAATCAGTTCCTGAACGACAAGGGTCTGTTCCGACAGGCCTTTGATTTCCTGATATTCGCCCAGATCGGTATAGAGTTCGCCCAGATAGGGATTTCTTCTGGTCTTGACGATCTTATAGAGCATGTAGGCAAAGACGGCGATGTTGAAGGCCAGGGCAATCAGGCTGAAGGCGAAGAGCGGTACCGGATTGTAGGTTGATGAAACCGCAAAGGCACCCTCGTCGATGAATGCCGGGAAAGTCTGGGCAAACATGCACCAGATTGCCAGCGTCTGGGCGCGGTGCTGCAACCAGGCTCCTTTTCCGACGGTGAAGGCGCACAACGTCGGCGCCAGCAGCAGGGCCAATCCACAGTACCAGGCGTGGCCGGGCAGGCAGTTGTAAGTGTAGGCAAAATTCCATAAATCGTAGGCGATGATCCAGAACCACAGCATATCCGGCCACAGCATGTCCCGGCTGCCATCTTTGGCGGTCTGTTTTTTAATGCAGATCCCGAACCAGCCGGTAATTGTGATGATGTTGAGGAGCCCGGCAATGCCGTTCATGTAATTCCACGAACCTCCCAGCACATACATCGCTTCATCCGCCAGCATTCCGCCGCCGGCATACTGCATGCCGATCTGAAAATCGCGGATGACGGCTTCAAGAATATTGATCGCCAGAATCAGTGCCGGAAAAATCAGCACCCATTTGACATCGACCAGCTGTTTGGGCTGACCGGTTTTTTTGTCCTGCCACTTGACATGGCGGATACACCAGAATCCGATACAGCCGGCGGTCGCGGAATAGACCTTGGCCAGATGGAACCAGTCGGTGTAGGTGGTGTCCCGCAAAATGGTAAACCATAAAATCGATAAGACAATCGGCAGAATCACAAAACAGAAAAATCCGACCGTCTTCCAGCGCCGGGCGATTTCATTAAAAACAAAAAGTGCAATGAATACGATTACCCAGACGCCCCAAACACTCAGGGCGGTGGCGCCTTCGGCATAGTTAAATGCAAACATGAGTTTTTCCCCCTTTTTCATAATCTGTCTGCATTATACTGCCAGGGCAACGCAGGCTTCAATAGACAGATAAAAGGAAGTGTCGACTTTGACACTTCCTTTAAAAAAAATTATTTAATTGAGTGATGACGAATTTAATAATAAGGATTAGATAAAATCGGCGTTGACAAAAGCTTCCACCGAGCGGGGAATGCTGCCGTCAATCATCAGCTGGAGTTTTTTGAGCATCAGCGAGGGATCATCGCTCATGCCGTCGGCAATCCAGTCGATGATCAGCCCGTTAAAGACGTGGCGGTAGAAATTAACAATGAATTTGTGATCATTTTCATTAAGTTTAAGACCTTGCTTGACCACACATTCCTCCACTACCCCGCCGAGCAGATGGTTTGACAGATCGGTAAGATAGGTGCTGGCTTCCGGCCAGTAGGTGGAGTGGTAGATATGCATAATCATCCGCGAATTTTGTTTGAGATAAGCCATTGTTGCCAGAAATCCGCCGCCCCAGGTTTCAAAGGTACGGTTCTGAGCGATTTCATGGGACAGTTCGGTCAATAGGATGTGTTTAAACAATTCCATGATGTTAGTAAAATGGTTGTAAAAGGTCTGGCGATTGACATGGCAATGGTCGCAGATTTCCTTGACGGTGACCCGGTCAATCGATTTTCGGCTCACCAGTTCTTTAAATGATGCAATGATGGCGTCTTTGGCATGATGTTTCATCGGGTGTTCCTCATTATAATTATTTTTGTTGAGATTGAGATACTTTTCGAAAAAAAGCATTTTCAGGACAGCACATTCCTGATCGCTGCAGCTGATGCCAATAACTCAAAGCGTCCGGGTGGTCGTGCGATCTGTATTTTTATTTGTTTGAGAATATTATAACAGATTAAAATAATAATAACTTACTTAATGCAAAAAAGAGGTAGAATAAACAAAAACATCATGCGAGTCGGATTATTAATCGAAACGCCTCCGTGTCTGGCGTTCATTTTGGCCAGGTAAACAGGGTATCGCGGTGTTCGGTCATCCATTCGAGTAGGAAGGCGTGAAATTTGCGGGCTTCGGGGCCGGCGTTTTTGTTGGCTCTGGTGGTGATGTAAAAGGTCTTGAGCATTGTCTCGCCGTCAAAGGGCAAAATGATGGTATTGGGTCGGGGATCGGCAAAGGCGATGTAATCGAGCGATGAGCCGATCGACAAATTAGCTTCGGCCATCCGGTGAATGACCCCGTAGCTGGAGGTCTCAATCATCACAATTGGTTCGGCGCCGCGTTCGGACAAAAAATTCTGATGGATTTCGTAGAGTGAATACTCCCGCCCGCGAATGGCCAATGGTTCCTGGTGGAGGTCTTCCAGACGGAGGCTGGTCTTTTTGGCCAGCGGGTGATCGCGATGAATGACAAAACAGTATTGACAGGAGAAAAGGTAGTCGCAGGTAAATTTACTGCGATCGAGCGGGCCGGGCAATAGGGCCAGATCAATGGCTTCGTCAAGCAGCATTTGCCGGGCAATGGTGTCGGTCGTTTCGGTAAAAATCGGCAGAATATCCGGGTGAGCCTGGCGAAAATCCTTAATGAAGGCCACCCCCAGATAGGCCAGGACATCGCAGGAGGAAAGAATTTTAAGCGGTGTCTGCTGGTTTGGTGCAAGCAGGTGCGGTGAGGCCAGCAGCGCGTATTCATCGAGAATTTTGCGGGCATGGTGCTTTAAGACGGTCGCCGCCGGGGTTGCCAGCAGCATCTTGCCCTGTCGTTCAAAGAGCTTTTTGCCGAGTTCGTCTTCGAGGGCCAGAATTGTTTTACTGATCGCCTGGGGTGAGATCAGTAGGGCGTCAGCAGCTTTTTTAATACTCTTGTGCTGACAGACCTCCAGGAAATATTCGAGATGGCGTTGATTGATCATCGTCGCGTCCTTTCTTTTTGCCCTATTATAATCAACCATTTGGTTGATGTCAACAACCATCTTTCTGCTTTACAAGTGCGTCAAAGTGGTTTATCATAGGTTCAAGTAAAAAAACGGCAAGGGTGCCCGGAGCGAAATCGTCCGGCGCCCTTGCCGTTTTTTGATTAATAGTCACCGGATGACAAAAACGGCGATCCAAGGGCGGATTTTGCCGGTGTCAGGACGATCCGGTCAAAGGAGGACAGCAATGAAGCGGGAAAATTATTCATCGGGCGCGCCCCTTGAAGAGGTGGTCGGCTATTCACGAATGGTGAAGGTTGGAAATCAGATTTTTATTGGCGGTACGACCGCAGTTTTGCCGGATGGCAGTGTTTACGGCGAGGGTAGCCCGTATGAACAGGCGGATTTTATTTTTAAAAAAATGCTCGTACTGCTAAATGAAGCCGGAGCAACGGCCGCTGATGTTGTTAAGGTCGATGCCTACCTGACGGCGATGGCCGACGCGGGAGAAGTCGGCCGGGCTTATAGTGAGTATTTCAAGGCGATTCGGCCCTTGTTTACCGCCGTCGGGATCAAGGAATTAAATCGACCCAGCCAGCTTTGTGAAATTGAGCTGATGGCAGTGATTGACGACGATAGAAAGAATGCATGAGGAAAAGTGATGAAACGAATAGAAAACCATCCAATTTTGGGTGAACCGGAAAAAGGTCAGTCGGTCACCTTTACCTTTGACGGTCAGACACTGGCTGGCTATGCCGGTGAACCGGTGGCCGTGGCGCTTAAGGCTGCCGGAGTGATGGTTCACCGCCTGACCAAAAAAAATCACGAACCGCGCGGGGTTTTCTGTGCCATCGGGCGCTGTACCGACTGCGTAATGGTGGTTGATGGCATTCCAAATGTCCGTACCTGCATTACACCGCTGGTGGCCGGGATGGAGATCAAAACCCAGGATGGGGTTTTGGCTAAGGAGGTGAGCGAACCATGAAACGAGCAGATTTGATTGTGATTGGAGCCGGACCCTCAGGCTTATCAGCCGCGATTGAAGCCGCCAAACGGGGTTTGTCGGTAATGGTCTTTGATGAGAATGAAAAACCGGGCGGGCAATTATTTAAACAGATCCATAAATTCTTTGGCTCCAAAGAACACCGGGCAAAAATCCGCGGCCTGCAAATTGGCCGGGACCTGCTTAAGGAAGCCGGTGATCTGGGAGTTACAGTCAAATTAAACGCCACGGCAATTGGCCTGTATGCCGATAAGGAAATTGCGGTTAACTGTGGTGAGGCGATTGAGTATTATAAGGGTGACGCGATCGTGGTGGCAACGGGTGCCAGCGAAAACATGGCGACCTTTGACGGTTGGACTCTGCCGGGGGTGATTGGCGCCGGCGCCGCCCAGACGATGATGAACCTTCACGGTATTAAACCAGGCCAGAAGATTGTCATGCTTGGTTCCGGCAATGTCGGTCTGGTTGTCAGTTTTCAGCTTTTGCAGGCGGGTTGCCAGGTAGTAGCAGTGGTTGATGCGGCGCCTAAAATTGGCGGTTACGGAGTCCATGCGGCGAAGATTGCCCGCTGTGGTGTGCCTTTTTACCTGTCTCACGCGATTAAAAAAGCGGAGGGTGAAAAGTGCGTCACCGGGGTCATTATCAATCAGGTTGACGCAACCTATCAGTCAGTGGCCGGGACAGAAAAGCACTTTGACTGTGACACGATCTGTCTGGCAGTTGGTTTGTCGCCGATGTCGCAGCTCTTAAAAATGGCCGGCTGTACGATGATCGATGATCCGGCTCGCGGCGGCGAGGTGCCGGTTATTAATGAATTCGGGGAGACCTCAATTGCGGGCCTTTTTGCCGCCGGTGATGTCGCCGGCATTGAAGAAGCCAGCTCGGCGATGATCGAGGGCAGCATGGCCGGGATTTGTGCCGCCAGTGCGCTGGGATTTATGACCGAGACGGACCAGGCAAAGGCCTTAAAAGATAAAAAGGCTGATCTGGCAGCGTTACGTCAGGGGATGTTTGCCCCGGAGAATCGCGGCAAAGTACTGGAAAAAACCGATGAGGGTTTTTTAATCTCCCAGTCGCTGCGGACAAAGGGCTATCTGGCTGAGGACGAACTGGATCGTTATCCCGGTATCCGTCGAAAAGATGCTCTTCATCCGGTGATTGAATGTACCCAGAATATTCCCTGCAATCCCTGTCAGGATGCCTGTGTCAGGAACTGCATTAAAATTGGATCAGCGATGACGGCCCTACCGGCTTTAGATGAAACCGCAGCCTGCAGTGGTTGTGGACTATGTGTGGCGGCCTGCTCGGGTCAGGCAATCTTTCTGGTAGAGGAAAAAGTGGCCGATGGGATTGCCGAGGTGACCTTGCCTTATGAATTTTTGCCGTTGCCGCCAATTGGCGCGCGAGGCATGGCCTTAAGCCGCAGTGGTCAACCATGCTGCGAAGCTGAGGTGGTGGCCGTTAAAAACCTGGCCGCCTATGACAAAACGAATTTGTTGACGATTCAGGTACCACTGGCCAAGGCGATGAGCGCCCGTTTTTTTCAAACGGAGACGGCCGCGGGAGTTGGTCGGGCGTAACAAGAAATAAATGGGTGGGTTTTACAAACGGCGCCAAAAGGGTGAAAGGAGAAAAGCATGGATATACGATATGACCGCTCGCTACAACTTGGCGACTTTATCGCAGAAGCCGATGATGATCTGTTAATCTGCCGCTGTGAGGAGATTAGTAAAGGTGAAATCAGACAGGCAATACACGAGGGGATGGTCACCCTCACGGAAATTAAACGGTATTTACGGGCGGGAATGGGCCTGTGTCAGGGACAGACCTGTGGCAAACTGGTTAAACGGCTGGTTGCCAGAGAACTTGGGATGAGTCCTGAGTGTATCGATCCCGGGACCAGCCGGGCACCGATTCGTCCGCTTGAAATGAAGGTGCTGAGCAATGAGAAAGGGCGGTGCAGGGGATGACTAAGACAGCAGATGTGATTATTGTCGGCGCTGGCATTATTGGTTGCGGGACAGCCTATTATCTGGCTAAGAAGGGTTTGTCAGTTCTGGTGTTGGAGGCCAGTCCCCATATCGGCAATGGCGGTTCTTCCCGCAACGGCGGTGGTGTAAGACAATCGGGACGGGATCCGCGCGAGCTGCCAATGGTCATGTGGGGGATTAAAAATCTCTGGCCGGGTCTTTCTGAGGAATTGGGCGTCGACGTCGAGTATACCCAAAAAGGCAATCTGCGGCTGGGCAAAACGGAGGGGCATTTAAAAATCCTCCAGGGTCTGACCGATCGGGCCGTGGCCTGCGGTCTCGATGTGCAAATGATTGACGGCGACGAGGTGCGGGAAATCAATCCCTTTTTATCGGAAGAAGTGATCGGAGCCAGCTGGTGCCCGACCGATGGCCATGCCAATCCGCTGACGGCGACGCTTGGCTATTATAAGAAAGCCCGTGAATTAGGGGTGCGTTTTATCACTGGGGCGCCGGTGATTAGCCTAAAAAAAGAAAAGGGCCGACTAAAAAAAGTCATCACCGCCACCCATCTCTATGAGGCCGAGCAGGTGCTGATTGCTGCCGGCGCCGCGAGTCGCCGGATCACCGCCACAGTTGGGATCGATATTCCGATGCTGCCAATTAAGATGGAATGTCTGGTCACCGAAGCTGAGCCCTTTATGTTTGAGCAGATGTTAGGAACCGCGGAAGCCGATTTTTATGGTCATCAGTCACGGCACGGGTCCTTTGTCTTTGGCGGCTCGACGGGACTGGAGCCTTATACCCGCCGTGATGGCGGGCAGCAACTGGAAAGCATTGGAGCTTCTTGTACCTGCCGGGGGATCATGGGTTATTTTCCGGCCTTGGCGGGGGCTAAAATTGTACGCAGCTGGGCCGGCTATATCGATGACTGCGCGGATAAGATTCCGGTGATCTCGAAGATTGATGAGGTACCCGGTTTGACCGTTGCCTGCGGGTTTTCCGGACATGGTTTTGGGATTGCCCCGGGGGCGGCTTATACCATCGCTGAGCTGATGGCCGGGGAGACGACGACCGTCTCATTGAATGAATTTCGCTATGATCGTTTTAAAGCGAAAATTTAGAGGGCAAAAAAAGACAAGGGCGTCAAAAAAGACAAGGATGTCGGATGACATAAAAAAACAGGCATAAAAACCGGGAAGAATGCCCGGGTACAGACAAAGGCGTCTAAAGCAGCAAGGGCTGCGAGGGCGCCTTTGTCGGCGTTCACGATAAAAAAATTTGAGGAGGAAAAAATCATGGAATTATCAAAAGTGGAAATTATTACCAGTATGGCCAAGGTGACGGCGCTGCAGGAGGCTTTCGGGCAGTTTGGGATAACCGGGATGACGGTGATGCAGGTGATGGGTTGCGGCGTTCAGCTGGGGACTCAGGAGTACGAGGTCGAGAAAAAAAGCTGTCCCAATCTGCTGCCCAAACAATTGGTGATGGTTGTTCTGCCGACTGCTGAGGTTGAGCCCTTTCTTGATTTTGTCAAAAAAGAACTCTATACCGGTCATATCGGCGACGGCAAAATTTTTGTTTCACCGGTTACCAATGCCGTCCGGGTCCGAACCGGCGAAGAAGGACCGGAGGCGCTACAGGAAGGCAGTCTGTAAGGGCCGCAAAATATAAGGGGGGCGACGATTAAGCGTAAGCGGTCAAAAGTGGAGCCGGCAAGTGGACGATTGACCGAATCTTAAAAGACACCCAAAATGAAGCGAGTGTGCAGACCCGCCAGATCAGCCTGATTAAGGCCAGAAAAAGGCGGGGAAGAGTCCGGCGGGTTTAGCCGCGCCGGATAACAAGGAGGGTACAAAAGTGAAAGAAAAAAATCTTGGACTGGGCAGTGTCATTGCCACCGGCGTCGGCCTGATTGTCGCCACCAGCTGTCTCTTATCGCTGGGTCAGGGTAGCGCGGCGATCGGGGTAACGATTATTATTGCCATGGCGATTGCCTGTCTCATAAATATTATAACGGCCCTGTCCATTTCGGAGCTCAATGCCATCATGCCCAATTTAACGGGGGGGCTGGCCCAGTATACGCTGGCCGGGCTGGGTCCCTTTGTGACAGTCATTGCCATGGTTGGCGGTTATCTGGTCTGTAATACCATCGTCGGTAGCGCCGAGGTGGCGATGTTTGGCAACACTTTAAGCACCGTTTTACCGCAGCTTAATATTTCCGGGACGGTCTACTGCATTGTCTTGCTGGTGGTGCTGATGATTGTCAATTTAAGAGGCGTTGACATGTTTGCCAAAATTCAGAATCTGGTCGCCTACGGGATGATTATTTCACTGGTGGTGATGGGTGTCATGGGAACTTTAAAAATTGGCACTGGTCAGGCGATTGTACAGCCGGCGGTTCTGTCAACCAATTTTGCCGACATTACGGCCTTGTGCGGTTTGACATTCTTCTTATTCATCGGTTGCGAATTTATTGTTCCGATCTCCAATCAGGTCAGAAACCCCCGCCGCAATGTCCCCCTGGGGATGATTCTAAGTCTTCTGATTGTCATGGGGATGCAGACCTTTCTGGTTTTCGGTTTTAAGAACTATACCAACTGGGCCGATCTGGGTGCCAGTACGACCCCGCATGTGCTCTACGGGACCCTGCTTCTGGGTGGGGTGGGCACGATCTGGATGGCCATTGTCTCCATTCTGGCGGTGACCAGTAGCATTAATACGATCATTTCCTCACTGGCCTATATCTGTGTCGGGATGGCCAAAATTGGTCTGCTGCCAGCGGTCTTTATGAAAACCAATAAAAAAGGTGCTCCCTTTGTCGGGATTCTGGTTGTTGGCGGCAGTATGCTGTTAATTGTTGCGACGGGCCTGTCGACAACCGAGCAGTTGTCTTTTCTGATTCTGACCGGCTGTGTCTTCTGGATGGTGACCTATATTATTGCGCATATTGATGTACTGGTTTTAAGAAAACGGATGCCCAAGGTACCAAGGACTTTTAAAGTACCTTTTGGTTCGCTCCTGCCGGTGCTGGGAATTATCGGGATTCTCTGGATGATTTACAATATTGCCTTTGATCCTGCGGTACGGATGGAAATCTATAAAATTACCACCATTATCTTTTCGGTGCTGGCCCTTTATGCGGTGCTCTGGATCAAGCTGGTGATGAAGGTCAAGCTATTTAAACCCTTTGCCGTCAAAGATGTGATGGCTATGGAAAATGAACTCTATCATGCGGTTCGGGATAAAAATTATGTTCCGGATGAAGGCGCTCAGCCGCCGGTTAAGCCGCTGGCGCCAAAGGGTTCGGGCGCGGCTTAAAACGGCAGAAGCTGGTTGATTGGTTGGCGGTGTAAAAAATCCGCAGGCTGGTTTTTGGCTGGCGGTAATTATTTTTTCGCCAACCGGCTTTTCACATAAAAGGCTTGCAGTCTTAAAAAAATGCAAATTAAAGGAGAAAACAATGAATACGAAACTGGAGTTTATTTACTTAAACGAAGAAGATATGTTAAAGGCCAAGGTTGATGATGTCGTGCGCTGCACCGACTGTATGGAAGAAATGCTAAAAATTCTTGACCATGGCGATTACCGGATGGGTGGGGAGAATGGCAACTCACACGGCTGTATGATTATATTCCCGGATGAACCGGAATTTCCCAATATGCCAAGGAATACTCCCGATCGTCGCTTTATGGCGATGCCGGCCTATGTTGGTGGCAAGTATGATGTGGCCGGGATGAAATGGTATGGCTCCAATACCGATAACCGCAACAAGGAACTGCCGCGTTCGATTCTGATGGCGATGCTCAACGACAAGGATACCGGCGCGCCGCTGGCCCTGATGTCGGCCAACCTCTTAAGCTCTTACCGGACCGCCGGTGTCCCCGGGGTTGGGGTCAAAAACCTGGCGCTTAAGGATGCCAAAGTGCTGGGGATTGTCGGGCCGGGGGTCATTAACCGGACGGCGATTGAAACCTTTGCGGCTCTGCGCCCCAGTCTCGATACCTTGAAAATCAAGGGCCGTGGCCAGGCATCGATTGACCGCTGTATTGAGTTTGTCAGGGAAAAATGCCCGCAGTTTACCAATATCATTATCTGCGAGACGCTGGAAGAGTGTGTTCGTGACTGTGATATCATCAGCTTTGCCACTTCAACCTCGATGGGTGTTGGCGTCAGTGCCTACCCTCACGTTGAGACCGAGTGGATTAAACCGGGAGCTCTTTTCTGTCTGCCCGGTGCGGCTGACTTTGACGATGACTTTCTGCTGAGTGGCAAGGCCAAGCTGGTCGTTGACAACCTGGCCCTTTATGAAGCCTGGGCGGAGGAATACCCCTATCCGACTTATGATATTGTCTATATACTGGGTTCGAAATTTATGGATCTGGCCCACGAAGGCCGTCTTGACAAAAGTAAGATTCATGATCTGGGGGCGATTTTGAATGGTAAAATCCCCGGTCGTGAAAGTGACGACCAGATCATTCTTTATTCAGTTGGCGGGATGCCGGTTGAGGATGTCGCCTGGGGCAAGGAAATTTACGATTATGCCATCGCCAATGGTATCGGCACCAAATTGTCACTGTGGGATAAACCGGCGCTTTATTAGGAAGTTTTTGATTGTGTGAATAGTGCGAAGCAAAGGCCAGGGAAACCTGGCCTCAGACTGTCAAAAAAGATAACCCAGTACCGACAATTGTTGCATCATGTTGTACGCATCGGAGCGGACACGGCAGAGCCTGTCCGATTCCGCAGCGAACAACAGATTAACAATTGATCGGTACGGCAGTTTATCTACAGCCTCAGGCCAGGGAAACCTGGCCTTTTGTTGTGTTAGACAAGTCCGATAGTGCAATATCATCCAAGAACTAAGCCCCGATTCATGCTACAATGGGATGGAAGCGGAGGTAGATTTATGAAACATCACGAAGAACGGATTGTGCGCTATGACAGGATGCTAAAAATAGAAGCGCTGCGCTTAACCGGCATTATTCAAAAATTTCCCAATCATTTTCATGAGCATTATGTGATTGGCTTTATTGAAAAGGGACAGCGCAAGCTGTCCTGCAAGAACGAGGCGTATCGGGTGGGGCCGGGGGACTTGCTGCTTTTTAATCCCTACGACAACCATTTTTGCGAGCAAATTGATGAAGAACCGCTGGACTACCGCTGTCTCAACATCAAACCGGAAATAATGGCGGAAGTGGTTAAGGAAATCACCGGGGCGCCGGGCAAACTCGTTTTTAAACAGTCGGTGGTAGCCCGCTGTGAAGCGGTAACGGTGCTAAAAGAGCTGCATCGGATGCTGATGCAGGAAGAAAAAGAATTCAATAAGGAAGAGATTTTTTTGTTTTTACTTGAACAACTGATTGAAGAATACGGTGACTGGGAAGCTGAGTGTGAGCAGCCGGCGGTCAATGGTGATATTGAAAGGGTTTGCCGGTATCTGGAAAATCACTATCCGGAGCGGATTACATTAGATGATTTATGTGCGTTGACGGGCTGCGGCAAGTATTATCTGGTCCGGGCCTTTACCAAAACAAAGGGGATCACCCCCTATCGCTATCTCGAGACGGTGCGGATCAATCAGGCCAAACGGTTGCTGGAAAATGGGCTGGAACCGCTTGAAACTGCTTACCAGACCGGCTTTTCAGATCAGAGCCACTTTAGCAGATTTTTCAAGGAATTCATTGGGATTACGCCGAAACAATACCAGAAAATATTTATGGCCAGTGATTCGCAGGCCCTGGCGCGCCGGGGCGGGGATGAAGGGAGCAGCAAGTGAGTGAGGAACAACGGTTAAGCGGTCATCTGGCGGCGGCATTTACGATTTTTATCTGGGGCATCACCTTTGTTTCCACCAAAATTTTACTGACGGCCTTTAGCCCGATTGAGATCCTGGTGTTGCGATTTGTCTTGGGCTATCTTGCCCTGACCCTGGTTTATCCGCGGCGCCTGGGGAGGCGCCGGTGGTCGGAAGAACTGCTGATGATGGGGGCCGGTCTCTGTGGGGTGACCCTTTATTTTTTGCTTGAAAACATTGCCCTGAGCTATTCCTATGCTTCAAACGTGGGCGTGATTATTTCGATTGCCCCTTTTTTTACCGCGATTCTGGCCCATTTGTTTCTCGATGGGGAGAAGTTGCGTCTGAATTTTTTCATTGGTTTTATCGCAGCGATTGTGGGAATCTTTCTGATCAGCTTTAACGGGATCACGGTGCTAAAACTCAATCCAATCGGTGATTTGTTGGCGGTGCTGGCGGCGGCAGTGTGGGCCATTTATTCGGTGCTGACCCGGAAAATAAGTGCCCTGGGTTATCACACCATTCAAACAACCCGACGGATCTTTTTTTACGGGCTCCTCCTGATGCTGCCGACGTTGCCCTTTTTTAAGGTGGATTGGAGTCTGGCCCCCCTGAGTCAGCCGGTCTATCTTGCAAACCTGCTGTTTCTGGGACTGCTGGCTTCAGCCCTTTGTTTTGTCACCTGGAGTCTGGCCGTTGCATGGCTGGGTGCCACCAAAACAGCGGTTTATATTTATCTGGTGCCGGTTATTACCGTGGCGTCATCGGTACTGGTCTTACAGGAGCGATTAACGGGGATGGCTGTTATGGGAAGTGCCCTAACCCTGCTGGGCTTGGTCATTTCGGAAAAGCAGTACGGCGCTGGCCGAGTAACCACGAAGACCAGGGCAAAAAGATTGGCTGAGAATAAGAGGTCGCAGTGATTTTGATATTTCCTTTTGCGCTTTGAATTAATACAACTGCTATGATAGAATTGGAAGCACAAAAAAAGATCCCATTTTATCAGAACAGGAGTAACTATAAATGGCCATCGAAAAAGTAAAAGAT
>CAZEBY010000016.1:0-42912 GCA_964510565.1 uncultured Lachnospiraceae bacterium
CAAGCCTCTTTTATAAAGGCTTTGTTTGCTCAATTAAGCTGGGAAAGTTGAGTAAATAATTATACTGAAACTGAGGTGATGAGATTACAGCAGAATTTAGTGAAATTATCTGATGGAAACTTGGAATTTGACCTGAACGTCGAAGAAGGGAATCAATACACGACTAAAATTAGAGAATTTTTTGTGGAGATCAATCAAAATCTTGGCGTTGTTAAAGATTCAATTGACAGGTTGATTGCTGATACCGGTTCCTTATCTAATGGGATCATTAAAGGAGACCTGGCAGTACGGGCAGATGAAACCAAGTTCAAAGGTTCCTGGCAAGTGGTTATTTCTGGGATGAATAATATCTTGAAAGAAATCGAAAAACCGATTGATGAAGTTTCAAATGTGATGGATGCAATTGCTTGTGGAAATTTAAGGACTGGGATTACTGGCGACTATGAAGGTGCTTTTAAAGAATTGAAGCAATCTGTTAATAAGACGGTCAATCAAATAAATTATGTGATTGACGAAATATCAACAGTGACAAGTGAGATCGGCAATGGCAACCTGGATATTACTGATCTGGCTGGCTATCATGGTGATTTTGGTAGAATTTCTGATTCTTTAAACGTCATCATCGCAGTATTAAATACGATGTTAACTGAAATTTATACGGCGACATTGGAGATCAATACTGGTGCTAATCAGGTTGCGATTGGCAGTCAGTCTTTAGCGCAAGGAGCAACGGAACAGGCTAGTTCATTAGAAGAACTCACGGCTTCGATTGCAGAAATTGCAGAGAAAACAAAAGAGAATGCCAATAATGCCAACAGGACTCGTGAAATAACCGATGTGGTGCTAAAAAATGCTGATACGGGTAATCTGCAAATGGTCGAGATGCAGAATTCCATGGCTGATATTAATCAATCATCGAGGGATATTTCGAAAATCATTAAGGTTATTGATGACATTGCTTTTCAAACAAATATTTTGGCCTTAAATGCGGCCGTTGAGGCTGCTAGAGCAGGTGTTCACGGTAAGGGGTTTGCTGTGGTGGCAGAAGAAGTCAGAACATTGGCCGCCCGTAGTGCCGAAGCGGCGAAAGAAACAACGCAATTAATTGAAGAGTCAATCAGTAAAGTTCAACGTGGCACCAACATGGCTAACGAAACAGCAGTAGCTTTAAATGACATCATAAAAGGGATTGGAGAAATAACCGGACTGGTGGGTAACATTGCCATGTCTTCCAATGAACAGGCAAGCGGTGTTGTTCAGATTAATACAGGCATCGAGCAGGTTGCAGAAGTTGTTATGCAAAACTCAGCATCTGCAGAAGAAAGTGCCGCTGTCAGTGAAAAACTTTCAGATCAGGTGGAATTATTAAAAGAGACCATCGAACAGTTTACCCTCAGAAAGTGAGCAAGACAAAATTAGATCAGCGATCTATTTTATCAAAGCAGTAATAATACGATACTATCAAAAGTTAAAACAACTTTCGGTTAAAAGTTATAAAGGAGGTGTTATCACGATAGCAATTGCGATAAAAGTCCGTTTATAAATTTAACCAAAATCAATCTCAATGGAGGAAAATTATGAATCAGTCAGTTAAACCAATTTCTACCTTGACTATTTTGGCTATGGCCTTTTTGGGAATGGGGGTTGGGACGATAACCCCCGCTCTGAATGCTATTTTCGTTCAATTTTCAGATCTGCCGATTACAACCTTATTGTTGGTATCTACTTTGCCCTCATTGACAGTTATTCCCGCCACCCTGATTGCCGGATCGGTTGCAGGAAGCAAGGTCGGCTACCGTACCTTAGCCATTGTCGGGATCACCCTATTTATTCTGGGCGGCGTTGCCCCCTATTTTGCTGATGATTTTACGGTCATTTTGCTGGAGCGAGCGATCTTTGGGATCGGTTTGGGAATTGTGGCACCGTTAGGAAATGCGTTGGTTATGGGTGTCTACGAAGGTGATAAGGTCGCGACGATGACCGGGCTGGTCATGCTCTCTGGTAATATTGGGGGGATGATTCTACAATTTATGGGGGGGTATTTTGCTGGAATTGGTTGGAATTACAGTTTTCTACCCCATGCCCTGGGGATCATTTCTTTGGTACTGGTTATTTTCTTTTTACCGGAGCCGCCCAAAGCACCGGTTATGAACAATAGTCAAATGGGCACCAAGGAAAAACTACCCGTAAAACTGTTTATTATTGTACTGGCATATGGTCTTTACACTTTAGCTATTTATCCGATGCTGGTAAACATGTCAACGCTAATTGTTGATCGTGGTTTGGGAACGACTGCGACCGCTGGCCTTGTCCTGGCGCTCCTGACCATTGGTGGAATGGTAGCCGGAAGTATTTTTGGTAAAGTTTTCAAGCTGTCGGGGCGCTTTATTATGGCTCTGGGATATGCCTTGGCAACCATTGGACTGATAATGGTGATCATTGCTAATAATATAGCTTTTCTGTCAGTGGGTGTGTTTATTGAAGGCTTTGCGATGTCAACGTTGATCCCGGCCAGCATGATGCTCATTTCAATGACGGTTAAGCCAAGCCAGATGGCTTTAGGGGTCTCTTTCTTTATGGCCGGTATGAATCTTTTTGGATTTTTATCAACCTATTGGATTGGTCTTATTGCAGGCATCAGTGGTGATGCTGTAACCATACCGATTGCCGTTGGTGCAGGCGTCACAGCAGTTCTATTTGTTATTTATCTTGCTGTTAATCCATTGAAAGGTGGTATCCCGACAACCGAGATACCCGAAGAATCCTAGTTAAGATTTAATAAACCAAGGTTCCCCAGGAACTAGAAGAGATACTCAATACCCGATTACCCAAAGCACTGGAGCGGATAAAAATTCTAGTCGAAGACAGCGAATCGACGGTAAAAGGATGACAGTGGTGAGATGAAAAAGGAGCTTAAAAAAATCTTAAACTAGTTAACGTGAGATCTATATGTGAACTTCCTGTAAATTTTCCGACTCAATTAAATAACAAATAAAGATTTTCTAAAAAAAGCCCAGAAATTGGGCTTTTTTATGTCTTCTATTGCAAAAAAAAAGCGGGCGTGATGTTATACTATATTTAAACGGAAATACAACTAAAGGAAGGGATCGTTATGTACCTCGATTTTCTAGTGAAAACACCTGATGTTGCTAGTCAAGGTCACCCGGAGAAAAAAGGGAGAATCCACCTATATTGAATATGAATACAATCGGGTTTATGATCCGGGAAAGCAATGCACAATTGCCAAACGATCGACAATTGGTACGCAGTCTAAAGTCGATCCCGTCATGATGCAACCCAATCAGAACTTCCTGAAGAAAAAGATCGAACGTTAAGAAGTAGTTCTCTTCGGATTGGCTCATACATTGTGATCAGAATGAGTATGAACTCGTTGCCTGCTCAAGTGTAGTTGCGCCTGCCAATTGTAATTCAAAGGGCAGGCGTGATTGTAATGTTTGAAACATCCGCTCAACCCGGCCTTTCGCCTGGGGAACACTGCTGGTTTTTATATCAATCCCCAGCTGCTTGCAGGCATAACCAAACTGAGTAAAGGTGTCACCTTCAAGAGAGGGTGATTTTTTTGTTTGTACTCAAAAACAGTCCGACGATCCGTGAAGAACATGTACGTAATCCCGCGATTATTGAGGATCTGATGGAGGATATGGTAATAACCATTTAGCGTCTCCTGGCGGTCGAAATAAGCGCCGACGATGGTATTTGTCGCATCATCCACAGCGATATGGAGCTGGGATTTTTCATCCCCGAACCAGTGGATGCAGGGAAGCATCCATTTGCAGCATTTCGCCAAAGAAAGCGCAACGGGGACGGCAGGGATGAGCATCCTCAATGGCGAGAATCGAAGCGGTGATCGCAGCCGACTGTTTTTTAGAAGTAGTTGACTGCTACATCGCTTCCAATTGTTTTTTAGATTCTTTTTCGTAATCCGACAAGCTTTAGGCGAAAGAATAAAGGCCGAGGCAAGTGCCGATCGCACCACGCTGATTGAAACCTGAATCGCTTCATGCTCGCCGAGAAGTTCCTGAAAGTGCTGGAAGTATGTGCCATAGTAACGTGTCCGGTAGAGATCGATAATCAATTGTTTTGTTTCGGAGTCAACGGTATGAGCCGGCTGGCGCCCCTGATTCCCATGAACAAAAAAAGTTTTCCCGGTTTTTCGATAGCCATTAATCAGGCGATTGATGTGCCGCAAGGAGCACCCAATTCTTAATGCTGCTGTCTTTTTATTCTCATGTGTATCCACCAATAATTTTATCGTCTGATATTTCAATTCTTCATTCATTTTCAAGCTGACCTTTCTGATTGTCTTGCTTCTTTCCAATAAAGCTTAATGCTTATTTTCTGAGGTTACATTATACACTGAATTTTGATTTTGGGACATAATCAAAAGTGGTACACGAGGACATTATCATAAGTCGTTCATAAGTAATAAAAATTCTGCAAAAAGTACTTGCAAAAAACAAATGTGGCCAGACTGATTGAATATGCAAAGCTTATGAATGTTGAGAAAAAAACGAAGATGATCATGGGGATGGGGATGTGGATGTGATGGTAAATGTTCAGGGACTACTTCAAAAATTAAAGGAGAAATCCAGAAAAGAGGGGATCTCTTATCAGTTTATGCTCCAGTTGGTCTGTCTGGAGGAGTTCTTGAGGCTACTGGCAAATTCAAGGGGGGATTTGTTAGAATTAACTGAAAATTAACCGATATAAAAATTAAGTTTAGATGAAATAAGTATAAGAAGACAAAAAATGCTGATTGTCATATCGTCTTTATCGTTCGTATAGTGTATAATATATACGAACGATAAAGACGAAGAGGTGCTCAAATGACTGATAAAGAAATGATTCTGGACGCTCTAAAAAAGAATAACGGTGTGATCGAGACGAAACAATTTGCTGAGCGGGGGATTGATAATAAGGTCTTCCGCCGATTAGAGCTGGAAGGAAAAATCGAGCGAATCAGCAAAGGAATTTATATTGATGGAGAACAAATGGTGGATGATTATTTAATCATGCAGTACCGCTGTAAAAAAGGGATCTTTTCTCATGAAACGGCTTTATATCTCCACGATTTATGTGATCGATCGCCGGTGAAACTGATGATGACCATTCCCACTGGTTATAATACCCGGTTGTTGAAAATGGACGATCACTATCAATTTTTTTATATGAAAAAAGAATTTCATGGAATTGGTAAAACGAATATGCAGTCGCCATACGGTCATACGATTACTGTTTATGATAAAGAGCGAACCATCTGCGATTGCCTGAAAAAAAAAGATAAGCTGGATGCCGATCTTGTTTTAACGGCGGTTCGGCTGTATATGCGTGATCCGGACAGAGATTTTATTAAACTTCAGTCATATGCCGATGTTTTTAAGATTTCAGCCCTGGTACATCAATACATGGAGGTGTTAGCATGAACATTAATAGCCCCAGACAACTGAAAGATTGGATTAACAATCGCGCCAAGAGAGAAGGTGTGATTGCGAACACCTTGCTTCAGAGTTTTATGATGGAGCGACTGCTGGAAAGAATTGCGGTATCGAGCTTTCGGGATAACTTTATTTTAAAAGGCGGTTTTTTAATTGCCGCAATGATTGGAATTGACATGAGAAGTACGATGGACATGGATACCACAATAAAAGGTATTTCCATCGATCAACAGGAGATTCAAAAGGTACTATCAGAAATCATATCGATCGATCTTGAGGATCATGTTAATTTTAACATTAAAGGAATTAAAAGCATTCACGATATTTCGGAATATGATGATTTTCGAGTGAGTCTTGAGGCAAACTTTTTTACAATTAAAGTCAATTTAAAAATTGATATCACCACAGGGGACGTTATCATTCCAGGTGAAGTGGATTATGCCTACAAATTAATGTTTGAAGAACGAGAAATCAGCATTAAAGCCTACAATCTAAACACCATACTGGCTGAAAAGATTGAATCAATATTGGTAAGAAATATCTCCAATACCAGAGCTAGAGACTATTATGACCTTTATATTCTCATTAAGCTCAATCACTCAATGCTGAATCGTGATGAACTGAAGGTTGCAATCAGGAAAAAAACTGAAGAACGAGACAGCACCAAGTATTTAGATGATTACGTTGTTTATCTGGATAGTATTTCTGAAAGTCAGGAACTTCGAAAAATCTGGAATGACTACAGCAAGAAATATCCATATGCAGAAAATATTGAATTCGATCAGATCATTGAAACGATTTGGGATTTATTGACATCATTCGCTAACTGAAAGAAATGGACGGATGTTTCTAGATGAATCTCTTTCGATCTGAGAAAATGACTGCTCAAGACACCTACGACCCAAGAGGCCGTGGGTTCGAATCCCTCAGGGTACGCCATATATATGAATGTTTAATTTAGATTAATCATGTCGATAATCTCGAATGCAAATTGTCATTTCAAACCGGTACGGCCGCCTTCACCAAGTAAAGTGACAATGAAGATAAAGTGATTCTTAATTAATTTGTGCATATTAACGCTGGCAACAAGTGTCCTACATAAAGGATGACGGCCACCGAAAGTAAAACAATTAGGAAATTAAAAAAATAATGTCCTAATTGTGTCCTTTTACGACTATTAAATGCTTTTAATATGCCATTTGCCTGTTGATTCGTAATCAGTAGGTCGGGGGTTCGATTCCCCCCGCTAGCTCCAGTAAGAATAGCATGAGAGAGCCGAATAGGTTCTCTTTTATATTTGCGTAAATGCTGAAATACTTAAGAAAACTGAGTTGGGGGGACTGTTTGGGAAACTTGAAACATTCCCATCTATTCTCCAAGTAAAAAATTTACGATATTGACCTGCTTTATCCCATCTTCGTTCATCGGTAGCTCATCCATCGATATTATAAATTTGGGATAGTGGTCGGCCACTTTTTTTAGTGGAGCTATTTCACGCTCAAAGGTTGCAGGGTCGAGAATAGTTGCTGAAACCTGATAGTATACCTTATCGTTGCCGAGCATCGCAATAAAATCGATTTCTTTATCATCAACCTTACCGATATCGACCGTATAGCCACGTCTCAGAAGCTCCAGATACACAATGTTTTCAAGAATATGGCCGATATCAGCATTTTTATCCCCCAGCAGCATGCGTCGCAGTCCAAGATCCACTAGATAATATTTTTCAAGAGATTTCAGATGTTGTTTACCCTTGACATCATACCGGTTAGCCTTATATAGAATAAAGGCACTCGTTAAGGCTTCAATATAGTTTTCAACGGTTACTGAAGTCGTTTTTCGACCGTAAGAAGTCAGACTATCGGCAATTTTCTTTGAAGATACGATATTGCCAATATTGTCAAAAATGAATTTAATCACACTTTCAAGTAGGGGAATATCGTTTATTCGTTTTCTGGCAACGACATCCTTGAGTAAAACGGTGTTATAGATTCCCATCAGATAATCCCTGCGAATGTCCTCGTCTTCAATAACCGCCACATAGGGGAAACCGCCGTTTTTGAAATAGCTGTTCCAGGCATCCCGCTGATCTCCGCCAACCAGTTCATAATATTCCGCAAAGGAAAGGGGCAGCATACTGATTTCGATATATCTGCCAGAAAGCAGCGTGGCCAATTCGCCGGAAAGCATCTGAGCATTCGAACCTGTGATATAAACATCCACATTGTCTTTGATAAACAAGCTATCAACGGCTTTCTGAAACTCAGGTACATTCTGTATTTCATCTAAAAATACATAGGTCATTTTGTCAGGAATAAGCCGCTTTGTGACATAGTCATGGAGCTTTCGATAGTCAAGTAAATGCTCATTGGTTACATCCTCAAAGTTGATCGAGATAATTTGATTGTCCTCAATGCCACATTCTTTCAAATAAGATCGGAACATTAAAAGCAAGGTAGATTTTCCGCAGCGGCGAATACCAGTAATCACCTTGATGATTTTTTTGTCTTTCATTCTTTTCAGCTTTTCCATATATTGTTTTCTTTGTACCATGACAAACACCTCCTATTAATGATACTATAACATGAAAAAATAATGAAGTAAACAAGTTTTCATTTTGCAATATAAAAAAATTAGGTTAACTAGATTTTTTATTATAAAGAGTGATAAATACGCTTAATTAAATTAAGTAAAAATTCTGACGCCATAAACTTAGGGCTTCAACTTCATAAAAATTTGCGTTTCGTAGCAATTGTTTTTTATGCTGTATTACTAATAAGACAGCTTGTAGAATAAAAAAGTCTTGTTTAGTAGAGATGTCAAAGTGCTATCGATAGAAGAAATTAGAAAAATGTTTTTAGACCAATGATTTATGCAATACTGGTAGAAGAGCCATTTAGAAAGCATTGGAGTAGAAAAAGGAAGTGGGGGGAAACGGTATTGCGACACTTTCTAACGCTGCTTTGACTAAATGAATTACAGGCATTTTCTGGCGTCCGCTTCTATGAAAAAACATATTAACTTATGAAAGTTGTTAAAAGCTGACCACATAATTCGTAATCAGTAGCCGGGGGTTCGATTCCCCCCCGCTAGCTCCAGTAATAGTCGCACAAGAGAGCCGTTTTGGTTCTCTTTTATAATGCGTCGAGGTGGCAGAAGGTCAAAACTTCACAAAGTGATGCCCTCGTGAGTCAATAACCATGCTTTTTTATCAATGCCGCCTGCGTAACCAGTCAGACTGCCGTTTGTACCGACGACGCGATGACAGGGAATGATGATGGAAATCGGGTTGTGGCCGACGGCGCCACCGACCGCCTGAGCGGACATCTGATTAATATGGCGACATGCGGCGATCTCATTAGCAATAAATTTATAGGTAATCACAGTGCCATAGGGAATCTCGGTTAGGATTTTCCAGACAACCTGTCGGAATTCGCTGCCAACCGGTGCGAGCGGGATTTCAGCAATGGCTGGTTTTTGGCCTGTAAAATAGCGATCAAGCCATCGCATCGTCTTGAGAAGTACCTCAGTTTCGCAATTAGTTTTAACTTCGTCGTTGAGGTCAGACGGATAATATTTCTGCCCTTCAATCCAGAGACCGATTAGTGAAAGGTCTTTTTCAGCTAGTAGTAAATTGCCCAAAGGCGATTGATAGGTTGTGGTGTAAATCATCATTTCCTGCTTTCTAATTAATCCTGCTGACACTTTTATATATTAGCATAAGTGCCATGATAAATGACATGTCTTAGTAACTTTGTTAAATCAAGAATACCGTTCTTTTTTTAAAATGATCACACTTCTAAAACTGTGGTATGATCGAATGTGAATAACAAACCGCTAAAAAACCAGCGAAGGCAGCAAATTCAATCACCATCAGAAACGGTTTTGCTGTACGCTGGTTATTGTTGGGATCAACCGCTGTGGGCATTGCTTGCCGGCACAGTGATTATTCAACTTTTCCAAAATCGCCATTTAATAATCCCAGGATAATTGTCCCGAGTTTTTCCGGAGCGCCGGGATCCAGAGGATAAACCCAATTATCGTAAAAATCTTCAACTTCGCCATCTTTTAAAATCTCGTTGATGGCCTCGCGTTTTGCAACCATCAAACCATCTTGGAATACTTCAAGGTGATCTCCTGTTTGGATAATTTTTATATTCAATTCAGTTAACATTGTCTACTCCTTTCGATTCAATCATGAATAACTGTTTTTGGTATGGCTAAGGGATCCGATAAAAACAGCAAGAGCTTTTTTAGATCCCGACTTTTAACCAATGGCATTGCCGATTAATTTGACAATCAGGCTTAAGTCAAATTTACCGGGGAATTCAAAGGCGATCTTGTTGACGTAATAATTGTATAATTCCAATTCGTTTTCTAAATTGTAATCATATGAATTTTTTACAGAAAAAGCAATAAACTTTGAATAAGGTAAAAAAGTAAAGATTGGAAACTCCGAGTCTTCATAGGTGCCGATGATGATCCGCTTAGAAGTGAAAAGAATTTTAGAAGGGACCGGAAACCGATCAGCTAAATAGAATTCGACAACCCGTTCCTCATCATTTAACATGGCTTGAATGGTTTTGTGAACCTGGGAAGTGTTCTCTTTATCAGTGATAATAAACCGAGAATCTTTGAAATCGATCATTTTTAGCTCCTTGATTCAGAAAAGAAAGTTACTCAATTGTTTGAAGCGAAATCGAGCAACTTTCTTGATCGGATTTTAGAATTGCATTTTCTTGACGATGATTGTATCGAGGGCAGCTAATTCTTTTTCCATCGCAGTGATTTCGGCTTCTTTATCAGGTAAAAATTCCAGAATAATCAGTCCGGTAATACTGCACATAACTTCAGAAGACTCATGTAAACCAAGGCGTGTTTTTATAATACAACCGTTTTTGGTTAACAATTCCTGGACCTTTAACGCTTCGCTCTCACGATTACCAATTTGAATTCCCATAATTTGTCTCATGAAAAAACCTCCTAAAATTTAAGTATTTTGATTTTGAATTTATACCCAAGTTATTTAGACTTAAACCGAAACGAAAAAAAAAGCGGCTATTGCGCCGCTGATAATGATGAGCTGATTATAATAACTCGTCATTTAAACACCAGGTCACATTTTTACCCGGCTCATTGTCTTCTCCAGGAATCCAGATTTCAATTTGTAAATTTTCCAGTTTCTCCATGGATACGGTGTCATTTAACTCTTTCGCCTTTTCATAAGCCTTAATAATCCAAGTTTTTGTAAGCTTCTGAAAATCACCGCCCTCGGTTTGGATATAATCGTTTCTAATATTCAGTTTTCCGTCGATTACTTTGCTTGAGTATCGTAAACCCATTCTTTCACCCTCCTTGCATATGCTTAAGTCTTTTATAAGTATTATAACGCGATATGGCAACACTTTATATAATTATTTAAAAATAAATTGACAAAATATCAATCCATGCTATACTACATATAAGAACTGGTCATGACCACTAATGATGCGTCATGATTATATCTCGATCAAAGAAAAATTTGATAAAAATTGAATTTTTATGATAAGTACCGGTTTCAGGTAAATTATGATCAGCTTTGCACGGACGGCTATAATAGGCGGTAAGATAATTCTTGGAAAATCTGGGCGTGCAGGTTGCAAAATTCAGTCGCATAGACAAATATTATTAAGGAGAGATTCAATGCAAATAGAATCCATCGAAAAAAAGGCATTTAATATTCGCGAACATATTGTTCGCACGGTAATTAATAATGGTGACGGGCACGCGGGTCCTTCGTTATCATGCACGGATATTTTGGCAACCCTTTACTTTGGGATCATGGATGTCAAAGTTGATGAGCCCAAATATCCTAACCGTGATCGATTTATTCTTAGTGCCGGACACAAATGTCTGGCCCTCTATGGAACGCTGATTGAAATGGGTTTTGAAAAAGCGGATGTCATGAAAACCTACAACATGCTGGCAACAAAAGTACCTGGTCATCCGGACATGAAAAAATTCACTGGTGTTGATTTTAGCTCGGGCGCTTTGGGGCATGGTTTGCCGATTGGCGCAGGAATGGCTTTAAATGCAAAACTAAAAGGTGAAAAGCAACGGGTTTTTGTTCTGATGGGAGATGGCGAACAAGGCGAAGGTTCCAATTGGGAAGCGGCAATGTTTGCCAGTCATCATGGTTTAGACAATCTGGTTGGGATTATTGACCGAAATGGGCTGCAGATTAATGGCAGTACCCGCGAGGTTTTGGATACCCGTGATTTAAGAGAACGCTATTCCGCTTTTGGGTGGTCGGTAAAAATTGTGGATGGACATAATATTGAGGAACTTTTAAGTACATTCCAATCAATTCCATTCCAAAAAGGGAAACCCAGCATGGTAATTGCCAACACAATCAAAAGCAAAGGGATGCCTTTTGCTGAGGGTGATTTCAAGTATCACCATTGGAATCCTGGTAAAGATTCTCAGGAAGCAAAGGATGCACTGGAAGCATTGGAACAATATGCAAAAGAAAAAGGATGGACAAAATGACGACTAAAAAACGAAATCCACGGGATGCTTTTGGAGAAGCATTATTAGAAATGGGTAAAGAAAATTCCTGTGTAATGGCGGTGTCATGTGATTCCGGGTCCGGTTCGGGTATGAATCCATTCAAAAAGGAGTTACCGCAGCAGTATCTGGAAGTTGGTATCAGTGAACAGAATGCAATCGGTGTCAGCGCGGGATTGGCAGAAGGTGGCAACATACCGGTTGTCTCGGCAATTGCTCCGTTTATATCGATGCGGGCATTTGAACAGGTCCGAAATGACCTGGGTTACGCTAACATGAATGTAAAAGTGATTGGTTCAAGCAGCGGTTTATCGCATTGCGCTTTGGGTTCAACGCATCAGGCCATTGAGGATCTGACGCTGATGCGCTCAATTCCTAATATGGTAGTATTAAATCCCGGGGATGTCTTTGAAGTGGAAATGTCTCTGCGAGCGGCGATAAAACATCAAGGTCCGGTTTATATCCGGATGCCACGACATGAAATGGCTGAACCGCTGGAAGCTTCAGAGCGTAACTTTGAAATCGGCAAGGGCGAATACCTGATGAATTCTGGCGATGAGATTGTCATTGCCGTGACGGGAACATTAACAGTTGATGCTTTGATGGCGGCAAAAATTCTCGATGAAATGGGTTATGGGGTAAAAGTCATTAATTTTACAACCGTGAAGCCGCTGGATACAGAGATACTTAAAGATGCCTATCAGAATGCCAAATATCTTTTCACCCTGGAAGAACATTCAGTGATTGGTGGTTTTGGCAGTGCAGTTGTAGAAGCATTGGCTTCGACTAAAAGTGCAGCTCCGATTCATATAGTAGGTATTGCCGACGGCTCCATTAATACCGGCCCCTATCGGGAATTATTGGAAGCCTACGGCCTTACCTGGGAAAAAATTGTTGATCGCATCTTATATGTAGTAAAAAATTAATCATAGATAGTTGGAGGAAAGAAATGAAAACAGTCAGTTGTACCTTGAACACCCTTTTAAGCGATGATGTTTCGGTGATTGAAGATCAGAAGAAAGATGTAGCCCGAGTTCTTGATTTTAATTTGCCTTTGGAGGAATATGGTTTTTTAAAGAAGCATGTCAAAAAAATCGGCGTAACCAAGGAATTTGAACGGGTTATTTCGACTTTTAAAACACCAGATAATGAAACCCCCGATGGTTTTAAAATAGAATGCCGTCTGGAAGCCAATGGCGTGTTGCGGGCAGATCTGATCCGCGACATCTCTTATGAAAAAAATGGCAAAAAACGACCAACCAATGTGCTTTACTCCGCTGACTCGGCGAATCCCTACGAGGTTGCGCCGATCAGTAAAATGATTGCCAACCTGACTTGTAATCCGGGGATCATCTACGATTTGTTTATCAATAATCCCAAAGCCAATGTTGGTAATATCTTTAAAACACGGGATGAGGTTATGGAAGAAATCGGACGAATTCTTGGACCGGGATCAGACATCAGCGTCGAGCTCAACGATCCTTTTAGCAAGTCAGACTCTGAACTGCTGGAAGAAGCTGCAAAATTCAGAGAAATGTTGACCGATTATCGGGTTGTCATTAAAGTGCCTCATACGGGTCCGGTCACGAAAGAAAACGTTTCAGAACTGCTTTCGGGTGATAAGAAACTGAGCCGATCTTGTACCGATGTGACAACTGAAAGTGCTTTCCGCGGACATAACCTGGCATTGATGTTAAAAGAAAATGGTTATCGCGTTAATTTTACCCTGATGTTTGAACCCTATCAAACCGCCCTGGCGCTGCAGGCAAAACCCTATTTTATCAACAGTTTCGTCCGTCATCGTCTGATGCAGTCTGAAATGATGGATCTGAGTTTAAAACAATTTAATGCCACCGGAAATGTTAAATGTATTGAAGCGATTCGCGATATGTTCCTGGAAAAAGACTACCTTGCAATGGACCAGGCGAATATGGATCTGATTTCAGTGAAAAAAATGGCCGAAGCCATGCTGAAATACCGTCACTTCGATGATGCTGAAGGTTCTGATGGATTAGATAGCGTGCGTCATAATTTAAGACTCTTCAAAAACACAAATCTGGATGATTCCAGACTGATCATCTGCAGTATGGAAGGTGAACTGAACTATCCGGACATCGATAAACTGTTGATGGAAAAAGAATTTGAAGATCTGATCCATCGCGTGGTGATTACAGCTGAACCGAATTATCTGGCCCGATTTACCTCGTGTAATCAGGTAGTATCCTATCAACGTCGCTTCATGAACGCCGCCAACGGGCAAAAATAAGAAAAGATTTAAGAGATCATTTATTTTTTAGTCGAGTTGTGCTATACTGGTCCCAGGTAGTTATAACCTATCATGTTTATGTATGATGTCGTGAAATTTTTAAAGAAAAGAGATGATGATCATGAGTTATGTTAATATGAAAACAATACTTGAAGATGCCAGAAAGAACCGCTATGCGGTAGGTGCATTCAATATTGTTAACTATCTGACAGCTAAAGCCGCGGTTGAAGCGGCTGAAGAGTTGGATCAACCAATTATTTTGCAGACATCTGTAAAAACGGTAAAAGCTTTTGGTATTAGCGAGATGATGGGCTATTTAAAACCTATTGCTGAAAATGCCAAGGTGAACGTGGCGATTCATCTTGATCACTCCACCGATGTTGACTTTACTAAAGCCTGCATTGATGGCGGCTGGTCTTCGGTCATGTATGATGGTTCGCAGTTATCGCTTGAAGAAAATATCAAAAATACCAGTGAGATTGTGGCATATGCCAAATCCAGAAACGTTACCGTTGAAGGTGAATTGGGAGCGATCGTCGGGGTAGAAGACGACATTGTTGTTTTGGAAGGCAATCATGCCCACGCCAATCCCGATGACTGTCGCATTTATCTCAAAGAAACTGGCGTTGATGCCTTTGCACCGGCAGTTGGAACGGCTCACGGAGTTTATAAGGGTGAAATCAGTATCGATTATGATCTTTTCGAAACAATTAACGAATTTTCACCATGTCCACTGGTGCTCCATGGTGGGACCGGATTAACCGATGAAATGTTTCATCGTCTGATCGCATTAGGTGCCTCAAAGGTAAATATATCAACAGCCATAAAAATTGGCTATTGTCAGGGCATGGTTGAATATACCAGGAACCATCCCGATCAGAATGACCCGCTGAAACTGGATGCCTTCACGAAAGAACAGGTCAAGAAAGTTGTCGCAGAACATATCCGTTTCTTTGGTCTGTTGGACTAAGCAAAGACCGGATTCAGCTAAACGGGCTACAAATAATGAATTGAGATAATATCATGAATCTGTGAAAGCTCAGTGTGCTGGCATTAACCTGAGCTTTTGCAGATGAACAGGAGTCTCATGACAGGATGACATAAATATTGATGCCAGGTAAACCGGATTAACGATGATAAAAATACAAGGAGAACAATCATGAAAAATACCAATTGCATTGAAGAGCTCAAAAAAGAATTTGATGCTTATGCAGAGATGTATGTCCCAGAAGGACTGGATCGGGAAGAACAACTGAGAATGTACAGCATTATGTGGGTAATGCGTAAGTTTGAAGAAGCAGTAAAGCCTTTGTGGATGGCCAATAAAGTGCATGGTTACTACCATCCCTATATTACTGAAGAAGCGATTGCAACTGGTATTATCACACAGTTGAAAAAGAGCGACTATGTCGGATCAACACATCGAGGTCATGGCCATCTGATTGCCAAAGGTGGCGACATCAATAAAATGATGGCTGAGCTGTTTGGTAAAGAAGAAGGCTATAATAAAGGCCGCGGTGGTTCAATGCATATCAGTGATATGAGCATTGGGATGCTTGGGGCCACCGGGATTGTTGGTGCTGCCACAGCGCCAGCGGTTGGAAGTGCGCTAAAAAGCTGGATTAAGGGAACCGATGATGTCACCGTAGTATTCTTTGGTGATGGCGGTTCCAATGCCGGATCGATTTGCGAAGCCATGAATATGGCTGCTGCATGGAAGTTGCCCGTTGTTTTTGTGTGCGAAAACAATCAGTGGGCCATAGCTACCGATATTGCCCGGGTAACCGGCGAACCGGATATCTACAAACGGGGCATCGGCTTCGGGATTCCCAGCTGCCGGGTAGATGGATTTAACATCTATCAGATCTGGGATACTGCTAAGTCTGCCATCGCCCGAGCCCGAGCTGGGGAAGGACCATCTTTTATCGAATGTAAAACGATGCGGATGCTCGGCCATCACGCTACCGATGACAGCTGGTACCGCGATATGACAGTCTGTGACAAATATTGGGAGATCGAACCAATTAAACGGATGGGTGAGTTTTTAGTTGAGAACAAGATTGCGACCCAAGAAGAGCTGGAAGCAATTGAAGCGGATGCAATCAAACAGGTTGAAGCGTCCATCGACTATGCAGACAATCAATGCCATGAACCCTCTCTTGATACTTTCTATGATTATATTTACGCAGATGGCGAAGTTATCAAATAGACGCAGGATCGATTAGCGGGATTATTAAAAAAGATTAGGAGAAAATAATATGTCAATCATAACACTTAGAGAATCGATTACCCAGGCATTACGTGAAGAAATGGCACGGGATGAAGATGTATTTATCATGGGTTGCGACGTCGGCCTTCGCGGGAATCCATTTGGAATTACCAAAGGACTGATGAAAGAATTTGGCGAAAGACGGGTTATTGACACGCCGATTTCAGAAGCAGCATTCACGGGTTTAGGCGTCGGTGCGGCGATTGCCGGGATGCGTCCACTGGTCGAAATTCTGTACTGCGACTGGCTGACTCTGCCAATGGACAATATCGTTAATACGGCAGCTAAAACAAGCTATATGTTTGGTGGCCAGGCGAACGTGCCAATTGTTATTCGTGCACCTTTTGGTGTCGGCGGCGGGGTTGCAGCGCAGCATTCTCAAAACAATGAAAACTGGTTTGTCCATGTGCCAGGCCTGAAAGTTATCGCACCGTCCACACCTTACGATATGAAAGGCCTGCTCAAATCAGCAATCCGGGACAATAACCCGGTCATGTGCTTTGAACATAAACGTAATTACTCCATTAAAGGCGAGGTTCCAGAGGGTGAATACACCATTCCAATTGGAAAAGCCAATATTCGTAAACCGGGAACCGATTGTACAATCGTTACCTATTCTTACATGACCTATGTGGCCGAAGCAGCCGCTGCTGAACTTGAAAAAGACGGGATCAGCTGTGAAGTCATCGATTTACGGTCACTGCTGCCACTGGATTACGAAACCGTCATGGATTCAGTTAAGAAAACCAGCCGGGTTGTTGTTGTAACGGAAGCCCCATTAAGAGGATCGATTGCCGGAGAAATTGTTGGTGAAATCCTCGACCGTGGTTTTGATCTGCTCGATGCACCACCACAACGTGTTGGTAGCAAAAACTCTCCGGTTGCATATAATGAGGGTCTGGAAGCATTATGCACACCTAAGAAAGAAGACATTATCGCTGCAGTACGCAAAACATTTGAATAAATCGTGAAGGAGTGTTTATTATGGCAAAACTAATGAATATGCCAAAGATCGGCGTTAACATGACAGACGGTACGGTCACAGAATGGTATGTAAACGAGGGCGACGAAGTAAAATTCGGCGAAATGGCACTGGCTGCCGAAACCGACAAAGACGTTCAGGATATTCCCGCCGATCAGACTGGTACAGTTTTAAAAATAATTGCTCAAGTGGGAGATAACGTGGAATGCCATAAGCCACTGGCAATCGTTGGAACTCCGGGAGAAAATATTGACAGTCTGCTGGCTGAAATCAGTGGCGGTGCTGCGGCACCAGCTGCGGTTGAGGCTGAAGCGGCCCCAGCGGCGGCACCAGCTCAAGCCACTGAAGCAGCAGAAAAATCACCAACCGGACGGGTTCCGGTTTCACCACTGGCCAAGAAAATGGCCAAAGATATGGGTATTGATCTGGCAAACGTTAAATATAGTGGGGTTCGTGTCACCAAGGCAGATATTCTTGCCTATGAGGAAGCGCCGCAGCCAGCGGTATCCGCTCCGGTGGCTGCAACAGCCGCACCAGCTACGGGCATTCGCAATACCGTTCCTTATACCGGTGTTCGTCGGGTAATCGGCAGCCGCATGACTGAAAGTGTGGTTACCAAACCATGGGCAGCGCTGACCGTTGCAGTCGATATGACCAAAGCGATCGAATGGCGAAACCGTGTCAACGAACTGGCTGATATCAAGGTTGGCTTCAATGAAATGTTCGCCAAAGCCTGCTCACGGGCTTTACAGGAATTCCCGATGATGAATTCCCAATTGGCAGCAGATGGGACTGAAATCTATGAAATGGAAGATATCAATATCGGTATTGCAGTGAATACAGACCGTGGCTTAATGGTACCGGTACTGAAAAATGTGGCCTCCAAAGGCGTTGTCGAACTGGCTAAGGATTTCTCGGGTCTGGTAAATCGAACCAAAGACCAGGAAAATATCCAGGGCGATCTGTCCGGCGCTACCTTCACCATCAGTAATCTGGGTTCACGGGGAATTGCAAGTTTCCGTGCTGTAATCAATCCACCTGAATGTGGCATCCTGGCAGTGGGAGCAACGGTAAAAACACCAGTCGTCGTCGATGACGAAATCGTCATCCGTCCGATGATGAACATCACGCTAAGCTTTGATCACCGCATTGTTGACGGCGATTATGCGGCTCAGTTTGTGGCCTATATCGGAAAACTGTTGGAAGATCCGATGAAAATTTTGATGTAACACCATCAAGAACTCCCAAAGGTCAACGAATGACCCCATGATTCAGTACAGGAGATAAAGAATGAATAAGTTTGATCTAATAGTTATCGGAGGAGGTCCGGGGGGCTATGTGGCAGCGATTTACGCTGCCCAGAAAGGCCTGAAAACCGCTTTAGTTGAAAAAGCAGATCTCGGCGGTGTTTGCCTGAACTGGGGCTGTATTCCCACCAAAGCGCTGGCAAAAAACGCCGAAGTCCTTAGGACAGTTAAAGAAGCAGATAAATACGGAATCGCATTAAACAGCAGCGGTATTAAAGCGGATTATGCAGCGGCTCAGAAGCGTAGTCGGGAAGTCAGCGGCAAATTGACCATGGGTATCAAAAGCTTAATGAAGAAAAATAAAGTGACCGTTTTTCAGGGCGAAGCCAATCTGATTAACGGAACCAGCCTGAAAGTCGTGCCATCCGGAGAAATACTGGAAACCAAAAATATGATTCTGGCGACTGGTTCTCATGCGTTCCGCATTCCCGGAATTGACTACAGCAACCCCAACATTATGACGTCCAAGGAAGCCCTGCAGTTAACAGAGGTAAATCCCGGCGATAAAATTGTCGTCATTGGTGCCGGTGCCATCGGAATGGAATTTTCCAGCATTTGGGATAGTTACGGTGCTGAAGTTACCGTAATTGAAATGCTACCACACCTGTTACCGAACGAAGATGCAGATGTCTCCAAAGAGATGGAAAAATCCTTTAAAAAACGCGGTATCAAATATAAGCTCGAAACAAAAGTCAATTCAGTGGTGGTGGATGGAAGTAAGCTTAACCTGACAATTGATGAAAAAGGTAAAAGCGAAACCATCACCTGCGACCGGCTGCTTGTTTCTGCCGGCATCCGACCAAATGTTGAAGGTATCGGACTGGAAAAGGCTGGTGTGAAGCTCACCGATCGCGGCTATGTTCAAGTTGATGACAATTTAAAAACAACCTGTGCATCCGTTTATGCCATTGGTGATGTGACGGGAAAACTGGCGCTGGCCCATGTAGCTTCAGCTCAGGCCCTGGCAGCTGTTCACGCCATTCTCAAAGAACCGGTTAAACAGTTTAATTACGCAAATATGCCACGCTGTACCTACACCTATCCTGAAGTTGCAAGCGTTGGTTTGACTGAAGAACAGGCTAAAAAAGCGGGCTATGATGTTAAAGTGGGAACCTTCCCAATGGCAGCTAATGGAAAATCCGTGGCCATGAATGAGACAGGTGGTTTTGTCAAAATAGTCGCAGATGCTAAATACAATGAGATATTGGGCGTGCATTTTATCGGGGCTCACGTTACCGAGATGATCAGTGCGGCAGCTTCATATATCGATCTGGAATTTACCGCTGATGACATTGCCCAAGTGGTGCATCCACATCCGTCGGTATCGGAAGCGATCATGGAAGCTGCACATGCAGTGGTTGGACATGCGATTCACATTTAACAGATAATATAAAAAACTAACAGGAATTTGTCGATATGCCGTAGCGTCCAAAGAGGTGTTCATTTACAAACCGATGAACATCTCCGGCAAATTCATGTAATTCAGAAGTGTTTCGCAACAGACATATTAAATAAGCTTTTGTGAAATGATTTAATAACCATAAGGTGGGTTGAGAATGCTTTTTTACTACAGTGAATCCACTGACCCCTATTATAATCTGGCATTGGAAGAGTACATTTTTACGAATGTCAAACTCAATAAAGGGCTGTTTATGCTCTGGCAGAACGATAACACGGTTGTGATTGGCCGGAATCAGAATGCGATGAAGGAGATAAACCTTCAATATGCCAATAAAATGAATACTCGGATCGCCCGACGAAATACCGGGGGCGGAACCGTTTATCATGATCTCGGAAACCTGAACTATTCATTTATTCAGGATTGTGAAAGCGGTCAGGAAATTGATTTTAAGCAATTTGCTGTACCGATTCTTGATGCGCTTAATCAGCTTGGCGTTCAGGCCGAATGCAATCAGCGTAATGATCTGGTCATTGATGGCCGAAAATTTTCAGGAACTGCCCAGACGGTCAAAAACGGGCGGATGTTGCATCACGGCACACTGCTTTTTAATTCTGATCTGGATTTTGTCCGCAAAGTGCTGGCGACAAAAGATGAGGTCATCCAGGGCGGCGGCGTAAAATCCGTCAGAAGTGAGGTCACCAATATCAGTGAACATTTAGCCCAGCCAATGAGCGTTAACCAGTTTTGTAATCGTTTGATGACAAACCTTCGCGAAAGAGAACAGGCTGTCAGTCTACAGTTTGTTGAAAAGGATTACAAAGAAATTGCAGCGCTTAGAGAATCAAAATATCTGACATGGGACTGGACATATGGCCGGGCCCCACGTTACGAAATCCAGAAGAGCCGCAGTTATGCCGGCGGGGAGTTGGTTATCTCCATGAGTATTGCAAGAAATGGAGTCATTGATTCTATTTCAATTGACAGTCAGCTTCCGATATCTGATGAGATCCGTCAACTGGAACAGCTTTTAATCGGCAAAACGTTAAAAGAAGAAGTCTTGCAAGAGGTTCTCAGTTATTGTGAAATCAGTGATTACATCACTAACCTGACCCCACAGGAACTGATTGAAATGCTTTTGTATTAAGTGGTAAACCTTCGTCGTGATCGCCAATCAATGGCGCTTTCATAACGGATATTATAGAGTAGTCAATGAATAAAACCATTGAAATCCGACCCAAAAAATCATCCCAGAAAAGAATACATGCTTAAGTATCCTTCCCAAGCAAACAAATCAAATGAGTATCTTGTTCGCGATGGGAAAACTAATATCGCAAAAAATGCAAATTCTTGCATTTTTAATAAAAAAGAAAAGGTGGTAAAAACGGATGAAGGAGTATATTTTAAGTATTGATCAGGGGACTACAAGTATTCGAGCAATTTTCTTTAATCATGACGGGGATGTCGTCAGCGTTCACGCAAAAGAATTTGCACAGTTTTATCCAAACTCAGGCTGGGTAGAACAGGATCCAATGGAAATGTGGGCCGTCACGGGTGAAGTCATTGAAAAAGCCATGGCAAAATCCAACATCAAAGAAGAAGAAATCATCGCTATCGGAATCACCAATCAACGGGAAACTTCCATTGTATGGGACAAGAATACTGGCGAACCAGTTTATAATGCCATCGTCTGGCAGGATCGTAGAACAGCAGAATACTGTGACCAGTTAAAAGCCGATGATCCGGAAATTGAAGGCGTTGTCAGAAACAAAACCGGTTTGATGATCGATTCTTATTTTTCAGCAACCAAGGTTAAATGGATTCTTGATAACGTTGAAGGCGCCAGAGAACGCGCTGAAAAAGGCGATCTTCTTTTTGGAAACGTTGACACCTGGATTATGTGGAAGTTAACCGATGGCAAGAGCCACGCAACCGACTACAGTAATGCATCAAGAACATTATTGTACAACATCAACGAACTGAAATGGGATGAAGAATTATTAAAAGTCTTTACGGTTCCCGCCAGTATGCTACCAAAAGTACAGGAAAGCAGCAGCGATTTTGGTGTTACGGCAAAAATCTTTAAACGGGCAATTCCGATTACTGGGGATGCCGGCGACCAGCAGGCAGCAACCTTCGGACAATGCTGCTTTGAAAAAGGGATGGCAAAATTTACCTATGGTACCGCTGGGGTTATGACCGTAAACATTGGTGACAAACCTTTCCTTTCAAACAACGGTTTAACCACCACGATCGGTTGGGGCTTAAATGGCAAAGTAGAATACCTTCTGGAAGCCGTTGCTTTCTCAGCTGGTTCGGCAATTCAGTGGCTGCGAGATGAAATGGATATGCTTGATGAATCCCCAGACTCCGAATATTTTGCAATGAAAACGAAAAAAGATGCCAACTGCGGCGTTTATTTTGTACCGGCGTTCACCGGTTTATGCGCTCCTTACTGGAACTCCTATGCTCGTGCTGCAATCGTTGGGATTGAACGTGGGACCACTAAAAATAATGTTATCAGAGCCGTACTGGAGTCACTCGGATATCAGACACGAGATATGTTTGATGCTTTCTCAGAAGATCTGGGAGAACGATTATCAATTCTCAAAGTTGATGGAGGCGCTTGCAAAAACAATATGTTGATGCAATTCACGTCAGACATCGTCAACGTCGATATCGAAAGACCCGATAATACTGAAACCACAGCTGCTGGTGTAGCTTATCTGGCTGGCTTGGCAGTTGGCTTCTGGAAAGATCAGGACGAAATTGTTGGCAAACGTACTGTTGATCAGGTGTTCAATCCAAAGATGGACGAAGAGTTACGAACAGAGCTCTATAAAGGCTGGAAGCGAGCAATCAATTCAAATCTTTGCTGGGCAAATGATCGTTAAAAATTATACGAATTAAACTAAATTTGGGCAACGTTGCATGGTTCCCATGTAAACGTTGCCCGACATAAAAAGAAAATTAAGAATATGGAGGTGACACCATGAAAACAGAGGTTTTAATCATTGGTGGTGGTGTAATTGGTGCTTCCATTGCACATCAACTGGCAAAATACAATCTGGATATTCTTCTGGTGGAAAAGGCAAGCGATGTGTGTATGGGGACGAGTAAAGCAAACTCGGCAATGGTTCATAGCGGTTTTAATATTGATGGTGGCACATTAAAAGGCAAATTAGCGTTAGAAGCAAATAAAGTTATTAAGCAATTGTGTAAAGACCTGGACGTCGGTTTAAAAAAACCGCTGGGTTCTATCACCGTCGGATTTGAAGAGTCCGATCTGGAAAAAATGAAAAAAACCATGGAAAACGGAATCAAAAATGGCATTCAGGGGATGAGACTATTAGATCAGAAAGAATTACATGAGATGGAACCCCACTTGAATCCGGAAGCAAAATATGGCCTGTTCGAACCTGAAACGGGAATCATCAATCCTTTTGAATATACAGTCGCTTTAGCAGAAAACGCTGTAATCAACGGGGCGAAGGTGATGCTCGACACAGAAGTTCTGGATATTATGATTGAAAACAAAACTGTAAAAGGTGTTAAAACAAATAAAGGCGATATTGAAGCCAAAGTGATCATCAATGCAGCCGGCTTATATGCCGATAAAATCGCAGCGATGGCCGAAGAAATTGATTTCGATATTAAACCCCGAAAAGGACAGTATTTTCTCTATGATAAAAAATGGCGGGATATCCTGACCTACACCATCTATTCAGCACCAACGAAGGTATCAAAGGGAATGATTGTGGTACCGACGATTGATGGCAATATTCTAGCCGGTTCCAATGCCGAGGCACTCGAGGATAAAACGGATCTGAGCACAACAGCGGAAGCGCTAGATCAGATCTATACCAGTACGATTTCACACCTCTTTCCAGAATTGCCAAGAATGGGCGATGTTATCACTACCTTCACCGGTCTTAGAGCAGCCAGCAGCAATGAAGATTTCATCATTGAACCGGCTAAAACCGTCAAGGGAATGATTAATGTTGCCGGTATTCAGTCACCGGGGTTAACCTCAGCACCAGCGATTGCAGCCATGGTCGAGGGTCTGGTACGCGAACAGAATCTGGAGCTGGACTTTTCACCAAAAGCGAACTATGAAAAAGGTCGTAAAGCGCCGGTTATGCTGACTGAATTATCCTATGAAGAAAGAAATGCTTTTATTGAAAAAAACCCGGATTATGGTGAAATTATCTGTCGCTGTGAATCAATCAGTAAGGGTGAGATCAAGGATGCCATACACCGGCCGGTACCGGCTACCAATATGGATGCGATCAAACGCCGGGTCCGTGCCGGGATGGGACGCTGTCAGGGGGGGTTCTGTGGCCCTAAAGTTCTGGATATTCTCAGTCAGGAGTTAAATATCTCCCCGCTTGAGGTGACACAAAAAGGCAAAGAATCCTTCGTGCTTGCTTCCAGAAACAAAGAATTACCGTTAGCAGAAGGAGATCAAAAAAATGAAAAAATTAGAATATGATCTGGTTGTCATCGGTGGCGGCCCCGCCGGCCTGGCAGCCGCATTGGAAGCTAGAAAGAATAATGTCAAAAAAATTCTGATTTGCGAAAGAGCACCTTATCTGGGTGGGATTCTGCAGCAGTGCATTCATAATGGCTTTGGCTTACAATATTTCAAAGAAGAACTGACAGGACCGGAATATGCCAGCCGTTTTATCGAAGAGGTTGAAAAATCGGATATCGATGTGAAACTGGGCACGATGGTGATGGAAATCCTCGATGACAAAAAAGTTATTGCCGTTAACCGTGAAGACGGGATGTTTGAAATTAGCACCAAAGCCCTGATTTTGGCGATGGGTTGCCGGGAACGAACCCGTGGTGCGATCACCATACCGGGCAGTCGTCCAGCCGGAGTCATGACAGCCGGGACCGCACAGAGTTATGTCAATCTCGAAGGTTTTATTCCGGGTAAAGAAGTTGTGATCCTCGGCTCAGGCGATATTGGTCTGATCATGGCTAGACGTTTAACCTTAGAAGGGGTCAATGTCAAAGGGGTCATCGAGTTAATGCCTTATTCAACAGGGCTGATCCGTAATAAGGTCCAGTGTCTCGATGATTTTAATATCCCGCTGCTCTTAAGCCATTCGATTGTTGAGATTCATGGGAAGGAAAGACTTGAAGGAGTAACCATTGCTGAGGTCGATCAAAACCTCAAACCCATCAAAGGGACGGAACAGTATGTCAGTTGCGATACCCTGCTGCTGTCGGTAGGACTGATTCCGGAAAATGAATTGTCAAATAAACTGGGTTGTGAAATTGATAAGGTCACCAGAGGACCAGTGGTAAATGAAAAACGGATTACCAACATTCCCTGGGTGTTTGCTTGCGGTAATGTGCTACATGTCCACGACCTGGTTGACAATGTAACCCAGGAGGCCGAGATTGCTGGTCGAGCTGCCGCCGATCTGATCAACCAGACTGCTACCGAAGCTGAAAAGGATGTGATTGTTACCCATGACAAGAACATTGGTTATGTGGTTCCACAACATATTGATGCCCTCAATAACAAGGAAAAAACTGTCAAATTCTTCCTGCGCGTCAGAAATCCCGATGAAGACGTTCGTCTGGTCGTCAAAGATAATTTTGATAATACGCTGATGAGCATTAAAAAATCAATTGTAGAGCCAGGTACGATGGTGACCTTTAATTTACCCCGCGAATTTGTGACGAAGGATACTTCATCAATTGATATTTCGATTGCCCGGGAACAGGCAAAATAAAGATGGAGGAAAAAAGCATGGAAGTAACAAAATTAGTTTGCATCGGTTGCCCCAAGGGGTGCAATTTGACCGTTGAACACAGCGGGAAAACCATTGAGAAGATATCCGATTATGGCTGTAAAATCGGCCTCGAATATGCAAAAAATGAATTCACCGAACCGAAACGCATTATCACAACAACTGTTAAGATAAAAGCTGGCGATCTACCATTTGTTCCGGTTAAGACCAAAGATGCAGTTAAAAAAGAAAAAATATTTGCTGTCATGAAAGAAATCAGTGCGCTGGAGATTGAATCACCCGTGCGTGTCGGAGATGTCGTGATCGCAAACATTGCCGGAACTGGCGTTGATCTGGTTTGCACCCGCAACATAAAAAAAGTATCTTGACGAAGATCTATTATCAAGTATAATTTCACCAAACGGTTTTGGAATCATATTTTAACCATCATATCGTTTTGCAAATGATTAAGAAAGGATTGCTGAAATAATGGTTAACGTTAGTTTAAAAGACAAAGTCGTCATCGTTACCGGGGCAGCCAAAGGGATTGGTCGTGCGATCGCACTTAAGATGGCGGAAGCCGGTTGCCTAGGACTTACGATTAATGCCTTGCGAATTGACGAGCAAACTGAATCATTGGCCAAAGAAGCCCAGGCATTTGGTGCAAATATCCTGCTGATGGCAGGGGATATGAGCAAGGAAGAAGATGTTAAGAAACTGATTGACACAACGACAAAAAAATGGAACCGTCTGGATGTGATGATCAACAATGCAGGCATTGCCAAGGCAAATGATTTGTTCAATACATCGACCGACGACTGGGATCAGGTGGTAACAGTCAATATGCGGTCAACTTTTCTTGGGATGAAATTTGCTTCCGCCTACATGAAAGATCATGGTGGTGGCAGTATTATCAATATGGGTTCAATTGCCGGTATCACCGGCGGTAGTACCAGTCCCGATTATGGCGCATCGAAAGCCGGGGTTCTGGCGCTGACAAAATATGGCGCCAAATTTCTGGCCCAATACAGCATCCGTGTCAATGCGTTGGCACCGGGGACGATTAATACTCAAATGATCAGACGAAATTTTGAAAACTTGAAACCGGAAGAATTGCAGGCGCGTTTATCGGCCATACCAATGGGCAGAATGGGAGAGCCAGAAGAAGTAGCTAATGTGGCACTGTTCTTTGCCTCAGATCTTTCCAGTTTCATTACCGGGGATTCATTAATGATTACTGGTGGAAGATATACCTGAATCAGTCAATGGGTATTTAACCTGTTTCAGAATTTAAACCGGCTTTCTGTCATTGAATCAATCGAACCGCCGAAATAAACGATTATTCCTGAAATCAACAATATAATAGATTTTCAGTAGATCGATAAAACTTCGAGATATATTTGGACAAAATTTAAGCATCATGTCGTTGACAACGATGTGAAAAATTAAGCCCAGCTTTTGAAGTTGGGCTTTTAACTGTTTGTCAACAAAGTTAAATTGGCAGTCACTCTTATTTTTATCATCGTTTTTTAAAGAAATATGGTATAATTAAACAAAGTAATAATAACTCGTATTAAGTGTGTATGATGAGTTGAGAAGAATAAAAAAGCTGGTTACCATGAGTTTTGTTGATGTGGAGGGGTTCTAAATATTTTTGAAAAACTTCAATGATTTTGAAGAAAAAACCGTTAGTACATAACAAATATTTTTTCTTGGCAGCACTAAAATAGGAAATTAAATATTTAAAAAGGAATTATTGCGACAGATTGTCTGAATTTATTCAGATGGATTAGAGAGGTAAAATGTGACAACAAAACCAAATTATATTGTAGATTTACATAGCCATACGACGCGATCAGATGGAGCGGACTCGCCGAAAGAATTTATTTGTAATGCAGCAGCATTGGGGATGAAAGTGATCGTTATCACCGACCATGATATTCTTCCACCGGATCGAATCGAAGTCAATGGTGTAATGGTAGATCCCGTTGTTTATGCAGCGAAAAAGGGGATGAAGCTCCTGCCAGGAATCGAATTCTCCTGTGAAACCCTGGTAGAAGACGTACACATCGTGGTGTTGGGGTGCGATTATACGAATCCCAAGATACTTGAATTAAACCAGAAGATTGTTAATAGTAAAATCTACTCTTATCAGAAACTGTTAAATGTGTTGGCCGATAACGGCATCGATATCAGTTGGGAGGAAGTTATTAATTATAATGATACACCCCGGGATCCTGAGGATGTCCAGAAAAAAGTCATTTTCAATCTGATGGCCGAAAAAGGCTATACTAAAACCTGGAGCGAGGCCAAACTATTAATCAGAAATAACCCGGCATACAGTGTGAAACGCGATAAGCCAGACCCGGTTGATATTATCAAGATTGCCCATGAAAGTGGTGGTATTGCCATTTTAGCGCATCCTTATCTGATCGATGAGATGGTGACGACCAAGGATGGTGTGATGTCTCGGGCGGAATATATTGATAAACTGATCGATGCCGGATTAGATGGCATTGAAGCCTGTTACACTTATGATAAAACCACCTATAATGGACCGTATACAAAGGAAGAGATCGTCGCTAAGGTTAAGGCAGATTACGAAGGTCGGGTCAAGATTATTTCCGGTGGATCAGATTATCATGCTGACTATAAAAAGACCGATAAAAATGTCAGAAACATTGGTGAATGTGGTGTGACCCTGGAATATTTTAACAGCAATGAGCTTTTAAGAAATCTATAAGCGTATGCGATGGGCCGGGATTATGATCAATAAATGACATGTCTGTTCGGTATTTAATAATGATATTAACAGTCAATTTGAACGATTAAAACAAATAAAATGACGCAAATTTATGCGGATTTATTCTTCCAATTCGACGATATTTATGATAGAATGAAAGATATGTTTTTAATAATCTGCACAAAGGAGTAATATGGAAGGAAGTATTGATATGTACAAAATTAAGCGAGAAAACCCAAAACCATTGTACATACAATTGGAAGAGTTAATCCGCAATAATATCGAAGAAGGCATTTGGAAGCCGAATACAGCGATACCATCAGAGAGTGAAATGAATCGGATTTATGGTGTCAGTCGAATGACCATACGTTCAGCCTGCTCTCAACTGGTGCAGGATGGCGTTCTTTATCGAGTTCCTGGTAAAGGTACCTTTGTTGCAGAACCCAAGATCATGACGGAATCCCTGGCGTATATGGGTTTTAGAGAACAGTTGGAGCGAATGGGATATGAAATCAGCACCGAGTTATTAAACATTACTGAAAAGGAAGCATCCATTTCTGTAGCAAAGCGTCTGCAATGTCCGCAAGGAGCACCAATACTCGAAATTCAGCGTCTACGTTTTCTTAAAGGTGAGCCGATCAGTCTTCATTATTCACGGATACCTCTTGAGTATGGCAAGAATCTCAGCGACAAAGCGCTTGAAGAAGAGCAACTTTGTGTTCTGCTGGAAAGAGATTGTAATTTAAAACCCAGTCGTGTCATTGAAACTTTCGAATCGGTGACCGCATCTGACAAAGAAAGCAGTCTGTTAAAGGTACCACAAGGATATCCATTGCTCGTTTTGGAAGATGTCCTCTTTGACAAGGATGACAAACCCTTTGAGTACTCAAAAGTAGTCTTCAGGGGTGATAAAATCAAATTAAAATATGAATACCGTAACTAGAAACTTAAAAATGGTTTTCGCCAGGTTGGCGAAAACCATTTTTGTTTATTCATCATTTAAAACCGGTTCCAGGGTGGTATCTCTGAAAAAGGTATTGGCATTAAAGAGGTATAAAATATCAGTGATTTGGGAGTCAACGATCAGAGACTCAATACTGTCGTAGTAGTAACGGGGATCAATAACAGTGATTTCGCTGTAAAATGGTGCCAAAAAAGGAATAAAGACATTGGCATAGGAGTCTTTGATCACCAGGAGGTTTTTACCATTTGCGACCGGATTTTTTATTTTAACAAGGGGATGGTTGCCACTGAGAAACATGGCATACTTATCCGTCCCCTTTAATTGCTCGCTGTCATAAAAAGAAGGAGATTTTTTTTGCTCTTCGACATAATTTACCACTGAATAAGTATCTTCACTTTTTGGTACATAGACCTCAATGGTATCAGTGGTCAAGGTCATATAACCGCTTTTCGAAGCCAATGCCCCCGAAAAGGTTTCGGTAACCGGATAGACGGTATAAGCATCAGTGTCAGGTTTGATTCCCATGGCATTGGCCACGCTCTGAAAAGAGAGCCAGGCGCCCAGGGTGGTCCAGTGATGATCGGTTTTATAATAAAGTAGTTGATCGGTATTCTCTTCCAGGATCGGCCGCGGGTCAAGGACGATAAATTGGTCATTTAAACCAGCAGTAAAGTTGTTGATATAGTCATTTTGATTCAAGCTCGGGGCGAACGCCGGCAATTTATCAGCAGTAACGCTGATGGCGTTGGGAACAAGCATAAAATAGTGATTCAGATCGGGATGGGTTTCAGCAAAAGTGTTTAGCGCGGCTTTGGTTGAATCGGTAGCAACGGTGGGCAAGGGGTCAAAGTTTTCGATCAGGGTGGAATTTTTCCCCAGATAAACACCGTTCGAGCTGTTTTTACCGATCAGACGATCAGTGCCGGTTTTGGTATAAATCCAGAAATTTCGAGCGATGAACTGGTCAGTTGTATATTTCTGCATTTTAATCATATAGCGACCAGTGATGACACTATCGATGGAAAAACGGGGAAACTGGGTAAGAATTCGGTTTTCGCTTTTGGACAGTCTGGTATCTGGCAAAACCAGCGCGGTCAGTGAAAAAAAGACGAGGATCCCAACAAAAAGTAGTCCCAATAAATTGATGTATTTTTTATAGTAGAGTGAATGAGCGTATTGATCATGTTCACGATGGTTATCTTGTTTTCGCATAAGACCTCACCTAAAATCTAAAATATAAGAAGGGATTGTATGTTTCAGTTACTAAATAAGCGAGCGATAACAGCATGATCAGGCTGTTGAGACCCAGACCAAAAGGAACGACCCAGTTTTTTTCACTGCGAATCAGTTTATTATAGCGCTGATGAACAAAGGGGGTTGAGCAAATTGCGCACACTAGCATCAGAATAAGACTGGTGTATAAGTAATACAGACCCGTTGAATCGACCAGACTGGCATCGGCAGTAAAAAACAGGACGCCTAGGTAGGAAAGGGCATAACCCAGATCAGGGCTGGCAAAGAAAACCCAGCCGACCACCACCAGTATCAGGGTGTAAGTGTGCTGAATCGGTTTAGGTAGCTTTTCCAGAAAACGATTTAAAAATACTTTTTCTAAAAAAAGGATCAGTCCGTAATAGCCACCCCAGATGACAAAATTCCAGCTGGCACCATGCCAGAGTCCGGTTAATAGCCAGACAATCAATAGGTTAATAAATAAACGAGGGACTGGAACCCGGTTTCCACCCAATGGGATATAGAGGTATTCACGAAACCAGGTGCCCAGCGAAATATGCCAGCGACGCCAGAATTCGGACACGTTTTTTGATATATAAGGATAATTGAAATTTTCCAGAAATTCAAAACCGAACATTTTTCCCAGACCGATGGCCATGTCCGAATAACCGCTGAAATCAAAATAGATCTGGAAGGTAAAGGCGATAATCCCGATCCAAGCTGTGAGAACCGACATTTCCCCCACATTCATCGCCGAGATTAGGGTCCAGACATAGCCGATATTATTCGCCAGGAGAACTTTTTTACCAAGACCCTGAATAAAACGTTCCACCCCAAGTCCGAATTTTTCCTGATTCATCACCCGGTTAGAAAGCTGCTCGTCAATATCCTTATAGCGTACGATCGGACCGGCAATCAGCTGCGGAAACATGGTGACATATAAACCAAATGAAACAATATTTCTTTGAACCGGTACCTTACCCAGATAAATATCAATGACATAGGAAAGAATCTGGAAGGTGTAAAAAGAAATTCCGATCGGCAGCGGCAGCGGAGTATAAGGGATTGCCAGATTAAAGATTATATTAATGCTGTCCAGTAGAAAACCCCAGTATTTGAAAAAAAACAGAAATCCCAGATTCATAACAACGGTTAGAATAAAAAGCCGTTTACGGATCAAATGCGGTTTTTTTTCCATCAGGATTCCCATGCCAAAATCGAAAGCAATGGTGAAAAGCATCAAAAAAACATAGACCGGTTCGCCCCAGGAATAAAAAAACAAGCTGACCAGAAGCAGGATCAGGTTTTTGCCCTGTTTCGGAATAATGGTGTAAAGACCCAAGGCGATTGGAAGAAAAGCAAAGATAAACAAGATACTGCTAAAAACCATGGCGGCTCCTTACTGATTCGTTTTGATACTTTTGATAAAAGCATCTTTTAATGTCGATGATTCGGGTGAAACACAATAAAAAAGCGTATTTCCGACGATTTTAAACTCATAATCATTAAGCAGGGCGACCTGCTCAGGCCCGTAACCGCCAAAGCTTTCTTGCTGCATCGCATTGCGGGTATCCACCGCTTCCTCAACCAGATCCAATTGGGCAGCGTCCTTGACTTTAATCACCAGTAGTTCGGAAACATCCAGATAACTTGCCGGAATATAGATCAGGACTTCTTCAAAATCGTTGAGATTAAGTCCGTAATAACGTTTCAGCGCTTTGCTATCCCCTTTTTCCATTCCATTGAGATTTTGGGAAATCGCCAGAAGATCGCTTTCAACCTGGGATAGGGGAGCCTGTGCGGAAGTACCGCAGCCGCAACAGGGAAGTATGAGTATAAAAATGAACAAAAGTACAATTAATTTTTTCATCATGATCCAATTCTATAATAAATTTTTCAGATCACTGTTATTAACAAGCATATCCATCCAGAGGGGATAGAATTCCCGAATTACATGGATGCCATCCTGCTCGTGATACTGAGGATTGTTTTTTAATAAGCTGTAGGTATCAATATAATGAATATTCTTTCGCTTGGCCATTTCATTGAGCGCGGTATTATAGCTTTCGATTTGATTGAATTGAGGGTTTTCAGCAAGTGCCTCAGCTGTTACCGGGAAGATACTGCAAATATAAATCTGCGTATTGGGTAATTGCAGACGGATCGAGTCGATGATTTTTTCATAATGGTTGAGGTAGGATTCCATAGTATTGTCGGGGTGGCTGATATCATTGAGGCCCAACTCAAAAAAAATATTGCGGGGAGCCAGATTGACCAGACGCGGCACATCTTCCAGACTGCTTTCGGTTGATTTGCCCATCACCGCTACCACTGAAGAGGGACTCAAGTAGCCATATAAACCAAGACCTTCGGCAATGGAATCCCCAAAAACTACAGAATTTGCAAATAATGCGGAATAATTTCCGGAATCAATGGCTTTATGTTTCATAAAATCAATCTGCTCTTCCATTGAAAATAGATCACGGCTTTCTAATGCGATAAGGACTTGGATGCCTTCATCAACCTTGGCTTTTTCTTTGGCGACATTGTGATAATGAATAATCAGAATGATAATTACAACAATACAGGGGATCAGAATTACAAACAGGTTTTTATTAAAATATGGTTTTATTTTATTGAACATGAAAGAACACCTTTTAATGCAGAATTTGTATAGTTAAACATATCATGAAAGATGGGGTTAATTCAATGTCTGTTTTGTAACAAAATAATATTTTCTTGTTACGAGTATCCACCATAAATAAAAGAGCTGAAAATAATTAGGGCAATTATTTTCAGCTCTTTTCTAATAATTCAGATCAAATCGATTAACATTTATCCATAGTACGGGTGGAAACCACATCGATCCCGAGACCTAAAAGATCTTTGATGACAATATCACCGGTTTTGATCGGCGCTTCCACCACCACCTGATTAATCACTTTCATGGCTTCAAAAATCTTTCCTTTGGGAATCGGTTCTGCCGTTTTTACCGGCAGACGCGGGAGCATGGCGTTTTTGATCACGACGGTAGTAGGAATCACCCGGGTGGGGTTTGTCATTTCATTGATGGCATATTTGGGGCCACGTTTACAGGTGTTCCCGGTGACTTCGTAGGTCCCATCAGCTTTTTCTTCAATCGTCATTTGGCACCCGATCGGGCAAACAATACAGGTCATATCTTTTTTCATTATTTGGCCTCCTCTACGACAAATCGGATTTCTCCGGCGGGGTATTGTGCTAAAACATCTTTGGCAATTTTAAAGTTTACCATTTCAGCGGGCAGTAATTTCTTTTCTTTTTTGGTGGCAATTAACTGGTCACCGATATAGGCGTTAACGACCTTATCTTTAAAGACCTGACGAACCCGCATATAGAAGGTTACTTTATCTTCGACATTTTTCATGGCAACCTGTTGGGGAACAACATAACCGATGCCATCGCCGTTAGCGGTGGTAAAGGTGAGTTCATTATCGAGATCGCCTTTGATGTATTTAGCCGCACCTTTACCAGCCAGAACCGCTTCTTCGCTGACAAAATCGACCAGGTCATGTACATGAACCACATTACCACAGGCAAACACTCCAGGCATCGAGGTCTGACGCAGTTCGCCAACAATGGCACCATTGGTGCGGTTATCCATGACAACTCCGGCATTACGGGTAATCTCATTTTCCGGGATCAGTCCGACTGACAGCAGCAGAGTATCGCAGGGAATATACTCTTCAGTACCAGGGATCACTTTGAGTTTTTCATCAACCTTGGCAACGGTAACCCCTTCGAGTCGATCCTTACCATGAATAAACGTAATGGTATGGCTTAATTTTAAGGGAATATCATAATCATCCAGACATTGAACAATATTACGAACCAGACCGTTAGAGTAGGGCATCAGTTCACAGACCGCTTGAACATGAGCCCCTTCCAGGGTCATACGGCGGGCCATGATCAGTCCGATATCACCAGAGCCGAGGATAACCACTTCTTTACCGGGCATATAGCCTTCCATGTTAATAAAACGCTGGGCAGTACCGGCAGTGAAGACGCCAGAGGGACGGTAGCCGGGAATCCCGATCGCACCGGAAGTTCGTTCCCGACATCCCATGGTTAAGATGACCGCTTTGGCTTCAATGATCATGTACCCGTTTTCTTCATTGATAACATGAATCGATTTAAGATCGCCGTTGTCATGCATATCGAGCACCATGGTATCGAGCATATAGGGAATATTCAGATCTTTAACTTTCTGAATGTAACGTTCAGCGTATTCCGGACCAGTTAATTCCTCATTAAAGGTATGTAAACCGAAACCGTTATGGATACACTGATTAAGAATACCACCCAGTTCCCGATCACGCTCGAGGATCAAAACATTTTCGGCTCCACCATTTTTAGCTTCAACAGCAGCAGCCAAACCAGCGGGACCGCCACCTAAAATTACAACATCATAAATCATGATTATGCTTCCTCCTTAACAGATTTTGTGTGACCGGAAAGGATATAGGCAGAATCCTGTTGATCATACATGACATCGTCTAATGGAACATTGAGTTCCCGGGCCAGAATTTCGACAACTCGTGGTGAACAGAAACCGCCCTGACAGCGGCCCATTCCGGCACGGGTTCGTTTCTTGACGGCTTTTACACTTCGGGCGCCCGCACTGCGGTGAATAACATCAATGATTTCGCCTTCGGTAATGGTTTCGCAGCGACAGATAACCTTGCCATATTTGGGATCGGCTTTGATAATTTCAACTTTCTCATCTTCAGTCATTTCATCAAAACGCAGATGTTTACGGACTTTGGGGTTATAATCAGGGTTTTCTTCAAGATGCGGAATCATTGGTTTCACAATGTTTTCAACAACATGGTGAGCCACGGCTGGAATTGAGGTGAGCCCTGGGGATTCATAGCCCGCTACATTGATAAAGCCGCGCACTGGTGATTCTTCAATGATGAAGTCGCCATCAGTGGTGGTAAAGGTATCGCGTACTGGGGTATTTCGCAGTCCGGCATAGGAGCGAATGATCTTGTTAAAGGGCAGATCTGGACAATTCTTTAGGGCGTTTTCTTTGATATAGTCGAGACGTTCGCCGGTGGTGGCAATATCGCCCTTATATGAAACCGGTTCGGCATCCGGACCAATCAAAAGATTGCCGTGAACAGTTGGCGCAACCAGGATTCCTTTACCTTTTTTGGAAGGACAGGGGAAGATCACGCTATTGACCAGAGATCCGGCTTCTTTATCAAAAATGAAGTAATGACCTTTTCTGGCCAGCAGTTTAAAGTAGGGTTCGCCAACCATCGCATAGATATTATCGGCAAATAATCCGGCGGCATTGATGACGTATTTGGCATCCACATTTCCGGCATTCGTAATAATCTCGAAGTAGCCGTGATGGTTTTTGATATCGCTGACCATATGGTTCATTTTCAGGGTTACCCCATTGTCGACAGCGTTTTCAGCAGCGTGAATACACAGCTCAAACGGTGAGACAATGCCAGCGGTGGGAGCGTAAAGAGCGCCGCAAATATCTTCACTGAGGTTGGGCTCCATGGCATGCACCTCATCCTTGAATAAGATCTGGAGTTTGGGAACGCCATTTTTTAGACCATTCTGATACAGTTCCTGAATGGTTGCCATCTCATATTCATTGTGGGCAACGACCAGAGAGCCACAACGTTTAAAGGGTACATCCAAATCTTCACAGACTTTTTCATACATGATGTTTCCCGGTGCGTTGAATTTTCCTTTCAATTTTGAGGCTGGGGCATCAAAGCCAGCATGGACAATGGCTGAATTGGCCATGGTAATTTGATTTCCGACATCATTTTCTCCGTCCAATAAAACAATGTCCAATTTGTATCGGGTCAACTCCCGAGCAATGTAGGAACCGGCAATACCAGCTCCAATAATGGCGATATCATACATAATTTATTCCTCCTTAAGAACTATAAAAAATAAAAAGCCATACAATTTTCTCAAATAAGGATTCATTTAAGAAAACAGTATGGCTCTCCGTTGCCTTGTATTTTATTTTTTAGCTATTCTTTTCGTAGCAGTCGCTGCTCTTCCCGAATAAGCTCAATTTTATCCCACAACGGCTTGTGAGATGTACTGGCTGATAATGCACCAGCAGCAAGACACGAACGAACTTCTTCCTCTGTCTCTATGAATCCTCCGGTAACAATTGGAATATCGAGCTCTTTCTTAACAGCTGTGATCAGCTTCGGAACCAGGCCAGGCAAAATTTCAATGGCATCGGGCTTGATTTTTTTTGCCGAATTGATTGAAATATCCATAGCAGAAGAATCCAATAAAAATAATCGCTGAACAGTCATCAGACCTTCATGTTTCGCCCGAGTAATAATATTGTTTTTAGTTGTAATGATTCCTGTTGGTTTAATCTCATCTTTCAGATATTTAATAAAATAATTATCCTGGGAATAGCCCTTAATGAGATCCAGATGGGTAAAAACGTATTTGTCAGCGTTGCGCCCAAGCTCAACCAACTTTTTCAGATTAAAGACGTTGCCAGTCAGCAGAAAGATGATCTGTGATTTCGAGTGGATGGCATCGTAAATATCCTTAGGATTACGAACAGCGGTAATAATGGGATTATCCTGAAACATAAGCAGACACTTTCTTGTTGACATAAAACTCCTCCCGCTAGGATTGTATTTGTAAATTCATTATAACACAATCGCCAAAATTGGAAAGAGTAAAATCTAAATTGCCGGGGTGTTTAAACACCCCAACAATTGTAAGATTAAAAATTTTAAGATTTGACAGGATTATTCAGCGTCTTCCCAGCCTTTAGAGCATTCAACAGCTTTTAACCAGCCAGCATATAATTTGGCACGAACATCAGCATCCATCGCAGGCGCGAATGAACGATCAAGTTTCCAGGCATTGGTGACATCAGCCTTACCATCCCAGAATTTAACAGCCAGACCAGCCAGGTAAGCAGCACCCATAGCGGTTGTTTCTACGATTGAAGGACGATCAACGGGAACGCCTAAGATATCGGCCTGGAATTGCATTAAGAAATCGTTAGCGCAAGCGCCGCCATCCACTTTTAATGCTGCCAATTTAATATTGGAGTCTTTTTCCATAGCATCCAGAACATCTTTTGTCTGATAAGCTAAAGATTCAACAGTGGCACGGATTAAGTGAGCTTTGTTGGCACCACGGGTTAAGCCAAGGATCGCACCACGAGCGTACATATCCCAATGTGGAGCACCCAGACCAACAAAGGCGGGAACCATGTATACGCCGTGAGTATCCGCTACTTTATTACAGTAGAATTCACTGTCAGGAGCGGAGTCAACTAATTTAACTTCATCTCGCAACCATTGGATTGCAGCACCGGCAATAAAGATTGAACCTTCTAAAGCGTAATCAACTTCGCCATCCAGACCCCAGGCAATGGTAGTGACCAGTCCGCTGTTGGATTTAACAGGTTTGTCACCCGTGTTCATCAGCATGAAGCAACCAGTTCCATAAGTATTTTTAGCCATACCAGGTTCGAAGCAAGCCTGTCCAAAGAGCGCAGCCTGTTGGTCACCAGCAGCACCGGCAATTGGAATTTCAGTACCATAAAGCGAAGTTGTTCCGTAAATATCTGAAGAGGGGCGAACTTCAGGTAACATAGAAGCTGGAATATCCAGTTCTTTTAACATTTTTTCATCCCATTTGAGAGTTTTGATATTAAATGCCATGGTACGGGAAGCATTTGAATAATCAGTTACATGTACCTTACCATCAGTTAATTTCCAGATTAACCAGGTATCGATGGTTCCGAAAGCCAGTTCGCCTTTTTCGGCGCGTTCACGGGCACCAGGAACGTTATTTAAAATCCAGTTAATTTTTGTTCCGGAGAAGTATGCATCGATGACAAGACCGGTGTTTTCACGAACGTAGTCTTCCAGACCACGGGCTTTTAATTCATCACAGAAAGATGCGGTACGACGGCATTGCCAAACAATGGCATTATAAATAGGTTCGCCAGTTTTTCTGTCCCAAACGACAGTTGTTTCACGTTGGTTTGTGATCCCGATAGCGGCAATCTCTTCAGCGGTAGCGCCAATCTTAGACATTGCTTCAGTTACAACACCACTTTGGGTGGCCCAAATTTCCATGGCGTCATGTTCAACCCAACCGGCTTTTGGATAGATTTGAGTAAATTCTTTTTGTGCAACACTAACGATTTCGCTGTCATGGTTAAATAAAATCGCTCTTGAACTCGTGGTTCCTGCATCCAGTGATAAGATATACTTTTTCATAAGTATAACCCCCTATTTATTTTTTTATTTGATTATGTTAAAAACATAATAAAACCATAAGAAATGAAAACAAACAAAAAAAGCACATACTAACAGATTTACATGTTCTTCAAATGTAAAAAAGAAAGTACGGCCCTCCATAACTCCTGCCAAAATATGAAATTATTAAATCTTTTCGCAACTAGGCATAAACTAATTACGGACACATAATAGCATATCTCAGTAACAATGTAAAGGATTACCGGCAAAAAAAGTAAGTTAAAAAAATAACAAGACAATTAGCGGCGATAGCGAATCATTTTAAATAAAATTTTTATCTTCGCTGAAAATTAGTATATAATGTAGGAAAAGTGATGGATATCCAATGCTGGGATCAATATCATCCGACCGGGACAAATTATCTATTTATTTTTAAGAATCTATGTTATAATAAAAACTTAAGAAATCGGAAATATTCAGAAAAATATGAAATTAAATTTTAACAGTAAAGTGAAAAGCAAGATGGAAAAACAGTTTACACATCTTCACGTACATAGCGAATACAGTTTGCTCGATGGCTTCGGCCGAATTGAAGAGCTGGTTAAGGCGGTGGCTTCAAACGGGATGGAAAGTGTTGCGCTGACAGATCACGGCGTTCTTTTTGGTGCCATTGATTTTTATAAAACCTGTCTGAGAGAACAAATTCACCCGGTGATTGGCTGTGAAGTATATGTTGCACCACGGGGGATGGAAAAAAAGGATCCAGTCTATGATAAGGAACGGGCTCATCTTATTTTGTTAGCAGAGAACAACCTTGGGTATAAAAATCTTATGAAGATTGTCTCCAAAGGTTTTATTGATGGATTTTATTATAAACCAAGGGTGGATCATGACTGTTTAAAAAAATACAGCACAGGTATTATTTGTCTGTCAGCCTGCATTGCCGGAGAAATTCCCCAGATGATTTTGAACAATGATCTGACTGGCGCCGAAGAACGCTGCCGAATTTATCAGAATATTTTTGGCAAAGATCATTTCTTTCTGGAAGTTCAGGATCATCGATTACGGGAAGAAGCTTTAATCAATGAACGGCTGATTCAGCTCTCAAAAAAAATGAATATTCCCCTGGTAGCAACTAATGATGTCCATTATGTTCACAAAGAAGACAGTGAAAATCATGACATTCTTCTGTGTATTCAAACAGCAGCTACGGTTTCGGAAGAAAAACGGATGCGTTTTCCCAACAATGAGTTCTATTTAAAAACTCAGGAGGAAATGACGAAACTTTTTGCTGACCTGCCGGAAGCCATTGAAAATTCCAACCGCATCGCCAAACGTTGTCAGGTCAGTTTTGATCTAGAAAAAACTCATCTGCCCCAGTTTGAACTACCTCCCAACGAAACGGCTGAAAACTATTTAAAAAAACTTTGCATGACAGGAATGGCAAAAAAATACTCAACTCTGAGCGATGATTTGTTGGAGCGTTTAGCCTATGAATTGGAAACGATCCATAATATGGGCTTCGACGACTATTTTCTGATTGTTTGGGATTTTATCAAGTATGCCAAAGACAATCAAATTATGGTTGGACCGGGACGAGGAAGTGCCGCCGGCAGTCTGGTGGCCTTCAGTTTAGGCATTACTACCATTGATCCGATCAAGTATCAATTGCTGTTTGAGCGTTTTTTAAATCCGGAACGGGTAACCATGCCGGATATTGACGTGGATTTTTGTTATGAACGGCGACAGGAAGTCATCGATTATGTGGTCAACAAGTACGGCGAAGACCGGGTTGCTCAGATTATCACCTTTGGAACCATGGCCGCCCGCGGGTCGCTTCGGGATGTGGGTCGGGCGCTGGATATGCCCTATAACCTGGTCGATCGGGTAGCAAAAGAAATACCGATTCATCCGGGTGTCAATATCACCATTGAGGCGGCACTATCTGAAAATCCCGAACTGAAAAAAATGGAAGAATCGGATGCGGAGATTGCCAGACTGATTAAAACAGCCCAATCCATTGAAGGATTATCCCGGCATGCCTCCACCCATGCCGCCGGGGTGGTGATCTCTGATTTGCCACTGGTGGAGTATATTCCACTATATCGAAATAATGAAGTGATCACAACCCAGTTTCCGATGGGTCTTTTGGAAGACTTGGGTCTGCTGAAAATGGATTTTCTGGGCCTGCGCACCTTAACGGTGATTCGGGATGCTCTGGAAAACATTGAGCATAGCAGTGGCATGCAACTTGATCTTGACAGTCTGGAAATGGATGATGCCAAGGTCTATGAAATGCTTTCAAAAGGTGATACCCTTGGCGTTTTTCAATTGGAAAGCCGGGGGATGCAACAGTTTATTAAAGAACTCCAACCCGGCAGTTTTGAAGATATCATCGCCGGGATTTCACTTTACCGACCGGGACCGATGGATCAGATCCCCCGTTACATTGAAAACAAGAAAAATCCATCTCAGGTGGCCTATGATCATCCGATTCTTGAAAATATCTTAAACGTCACCTACGGGTGTATGGTTTACCAGGAACAGGTAATGCAGATCTTTCGTGATGTAGCCGGCTTTTCAATGGGCCGAAGTGACCTCGTCAGACGAGCCATGTCCAAGAAAAAGAGCAGTGTGATGGAGGCCGAGGGGCAGGTTTTTATCCATGGTGAAACGGATCACAACGGAAAAGTAATTGTTGATGGTGCCATCCGGCGCGGGGTATCTGAAGCAGCGGCTAAAAAAATCTTTGAAGAGATGAAAGACTTTGCCAAATACGCCTTTAACAAATCCCATGCGGCGGCGTATGCGGTGATTGCTTATCAGACTGCCTGGTTGAAATGTTACTATCCGACCGAGTTTATGGCAGCGTTAATGTCCAGTATTATGGATGATGACAAAAAAGTGGCGAAATATATTGAAGATTGCCGAAAAATGGGTATTCATGTATTACCACCCAGCATTAATGCCAGCTATGAAAAATTCAGCGTTACCAGTAATTCCATCTGTTTTGGTTTGGGCGCGGTTAAAGGTTTGGGAAAAAATGCCATTGCTGCGATCATTGAAGCCCGCAAAGCCAAAGGTGATTTTAAGAATCTCCGGGATTTTTGTGAGCGGGTGGATCTTAAAGCTCTGAACAAAAGGAGTATTGAAAGTCTTATCAAGGGTGGCGCATTTGATGCTATTGGCAGTAGTCGGGCGCAAATGCTGGCGATTGTCGAACTGATTGTTGATCAGGTGCAGCGGGAGAAGAAAGATCGCATCTCCGGCCAGATATCGCTTCTGGATATGGCGGGCCTGAGTGGATCAAAAGAACTGACAAGTCTCAAGGAAGACCATTTTCCGCAAAAACAGCCGTTTTCCAAAGAGCAACGGCTGGCATTGGAAAAAGAAGTATTGGGCCTTTATGTTACCGGTCATCCGCTGGAAAAATACGAAGATATCCTCAAAAAAACAGTGACCCTGTTTTCCAATTTGGTGGACAGCTATCAGGATTTAAAAGATGCTGGCATCCGGGATGGGCAGCTGGTCAGCATTGGTGGGTTAATTGTGGAAATGAAAACTATGATGACAAAAAAAGGTCAGATGATGGCGTTTCTGACCCTGGAAGATTTGTATGGACGAATCGAGGTGGTGGTTTTCCCCAAAACCTATGATGCATATCGACGGTACTTAAAAGCAGATCAGCCGGTGGTGATTAAGGGGCGGATTAATTACAATGAAGAAGCGCGAACCT
>CAZEBY010000017.1:0-42479 GCA_964510565.1 uncultured Lachnospiraceae bacterium
GGATATTTTCACGAATTAGAATTATACAAAAATAAATTATAAGTTGCGTCGAGTAAGCGGAGCCTCAAACAAGTTAAGAGCGTGGCACCGCTACCGCCCCCACCAAACATCAGTTCTCCCTCAGTCCCGGCTGAACAAATCTCTGGTATAGACTTTTTCTTTCACCTCGCAAAGCTCCGGCGACAACCGGTTGGCGACGATCACGTCGCTGATTTCCTTAAACGCGTCAAGATCCTTAATGACTTTTGAATTAAAGAACTCCGCTTCGGTCAGTGCCGGTTCGAAGACGACCACTTCAATGCCCTTGGCTTTGATCCGTTTCATGACCCCCTGGATGGCCGATTGCCTGAAGTTATCGGAATCCATTTTCATCGTCAGCCGGAAAATCCCGACTGTTTTGGGCTGGCGGCTTAAAATCATCTCAGCGATGTGGTCTTTGCGGGTGCGATTGGCATCAACAATCGCCGACATGAGGTTCTGCGGGACATCGGCATAATTGGCCAGCAGCTGTTTGGTGTCCTTGGGCAGACAATAGCCGCCATAGCCAAAGGAAGGGTTGTTGTAGTGGTTGCCGATGCGGCTATCCAGACAAACCCCGGCAATGATCTGTTTGGTATCGAGGCCCCGCACCTCCGCATAGGAATCCAGTTCATTAAAATACGCCACCCGCAGCGCCAGGTAGGTATTGGCAAAGAGCTTGATGGCTTCGGCCTCGGTTGAGCCGGTATACAAAATCGGGATTTCTTTTTTGATGGCGCCGGCGGCCAGCAGCCCGGCAAAAACCCGGGCCCGTTCGGATTCTTCCCCGACCACAATCCGGGTGGGATAGAGATTGTCGTAAAGCGCCTTGCCCTCGCGAAGAAATTCCGGTGAGAAGATGATATTGTCGGTTTCAAACATCGCCTTGACTTTTTCGGTATAACCAACCGGCACCGTCGATTTGATCACCATGATGGCCGCGGGATTGATCGAAAGCACATTGGCAATGACCGCCTCCACCGAGCGGGTGTTAAAGTAATTCTTATCCGGATCATAATTGGTCGGCGTTGCGATGATGACGTAGTCGGCATCCGCATAGGCCAAAAAACTGTCGGTGGTAGCCGTCAGATTAAGTTCTCTGGTGGCCAGATACTCTTCAATATCGGCGTCGATAATCGGTGCTTTTTTCTGGTTGATCAGCGCTACTTTTTCCTGGAGAATATCCAGGGCGATCACTTCGTTGTGCTGGGCCAATAAGACGGCGTTGGACAGACCAACATAGCCGGTTCCTGCTACGGTTATTTTCATATTCGGTCGCTCCTTATGATTCTGATTGATAATATTCCTGATACCAGGCCACAAATTTTTCAATCCCGGCTTCAATGCTGGTTTTGGGTTTGAAGTTGATGTCCCGCTCCAGATCAGTGATATCCGCGTAGGTCCGCAGGACATCCCCCGGCTGCATCTCCATATAAATCTTTTTAGCTTCAATCCCCAGCGCGGATTCTAATGCGTTGATAAAGCGCATCAGCGGCACCGGATTATTATTGCCGATATTGTAGATCTTGTAAGGGGCAAAGCTGGTGCTGTGATCATTCTTGCTTTCATCCCAGTCCGGGATGGCCACCGGCGGCTTATCGACCAGGCGGTAAATACCTTCGACAATATCATCAATATAGGTAAAATCCCGCTCCATCTTGCCGTGATTAAAGACCTTGATCGGGCGTCCCGCTAAAATATCGCGGGTGAATGAAAAGTAAGCCATATCCGGCCGGCCCCAGGGACCGTAGACCGTAAAAAAGCGCAGCCCGGTGGTCGGGATGCCATAAAGATGGCTATAGGTATGGGCCATCAGCTCATTGGCCTTTTTGGTCGCCGCATAAAGACTGACCGGATGATCAACCGGTGCATTGGTCGAAAACGGGACGACCGTATTGCCGCCATAGACTGAGCTGGATGAGGCATAAAGCAGATGCAAAACCGGATAATGACGGCAGGCTTCCAGGATATTGATAAAGCCGATCAAATTGGCGTCCACATAGGCATCAGGGTTTTCGATTGAGTAACGGACCCCTGCCTGAGCCGCCAGATTGACGACGTGGGTGGGCTGGAAGCGCTTAAAAATTTCATCCACTGCGGCTTTGTTTTTAAGATCCACCTTCTGAAAAGTAAATTTCGGATTAATCCCCAACCGCTCAAGCCGGGCCTGCTTCAAGCCGGGATCATAATAGTCATTAAGATTATCAATGCCAATGACCTCCATTTGCTGCTCAAGCAGATACTGTGATAAGTGAAAACCGATAAAACCCGCCGCCCCAGTTACTAAAATTGTCATAAGTGATTAACCTCTTTCTTCGTCTGTTTGTCGACCATCTTGATCTTTTTTAAAAGATCATCCAAGTGACACCGCTACCTGATTGAAAAATGTTTACTTCTCACAAAGCACTTGCCATAACAACACCATCCCCCCAATAAAACGGCGTTGGATAAACCAACATAGCCGGTTCCCGCTACTGTTATTTTCATATTCTGTCGCTCCTTAATCCGTCTCACCGAGACGGTTTTTTTGATATTGCACATTTGTCAAGACGGCATCAGAAAACCGCCGCGCCGGGGCTAAGCCGCTGTCAACCGCTTATTGATAAATGCCATAATAGGGATTTAGATATTCCGCCTCAGCCATCAGTTCCTGAAACGCTTTTTCGGTCTCCTCTTTTTCCTCCTTGTCAATCCAGGAGAGAATGCCGGCATAATCATTTTTGTATTGGTAGCCCTTCATGGCCTTCCCGCGATCCACCCGTTTGATCCAGTCTTCCCAGCTATCGGGATGTTGATCCTTAAGCTTTAGCAGCTCCTCATCGGACAGGTACACCATTGCAAATTCGCCGTAGGGCTTCTTTTCTTTTTTATTGTTTGGTTTATCTTTATTTAGTTTATATAAGTGACCCGTTTGACCACCCCGTTCACCACCCGTTTCATTACCCGGGTTATTACCGGTTTCACGGTCAAAAGATGAACTGCGGGCGTTTTCACCACTGAATAAGACAAACTGATATTTGTTGGGTTCCCGGTTTTTGCCCCGTCTGGAAATCAGCAAACCCGCCCTGACCAGGTCGTCGCGGGCCCGAATAACTGTATTTTTTGAATTTACCTGAACGATGCCCATCAATCTCACAATATCTACTTGCAGCCAATCCGGAAAGCCGGCCTCGTTCCAATACAAAAACATTTGAAACCATAACAGCCGACTATTCGCCGATAAGCTATTGCTTTTGATCCATCGATTGAAAGCGGTCATTTCCGATACAAAATTTACATTCATTCTGCCACCGCCCGCCTACCGGTGAATCATCGCCGTTTTCTTCCCAACGCCGCGTTTGTGACAAACCATCATCTTCTTTTTAAATCTCATGTTACCATTCCTTCTTTCATCGTTTATTTGATCGCTTTGATGCCAGACCAGTCATACACGACGTCTATGTCTCCCCGGTGCTGAAATCAACTCAATGATAACACAGATTGAAAAATAATGTGCCAAAGTAAGGCCTAAAATGAATTTCGGCACAATCTGTACTGAATTAGGGTAAATTTTTGTCCTCTATGCGATTATGCGCTTCCTGGTTTTTCCTTTGACCAGCAACATGCAATCGGCATTTTTCAACTAAACCAGCGAATAAGAGAGTGGCACCGGATTAACTAATAAGTTCATAAGTTAACGTCAGGCACCGGATTGCTCAAGGCACCGGATTGCTCGCTTACTGATAACACTCCTTAAACCACTGATACGCTTTTACAATCCCGTCTCTTAGCTCTGTCTGATACGTCCAACCGGCAGCCGCTAATCGGCTGACGTCAAGCAGCTTTCGCGGTGTGCCATCGGGTTTACTGGCATCAAAAACAAGCTCGCCCTGATACCCCACCACGTCTTTGATCAGCTCGGCCAACCCTCTGATGGTGATCTCTTTGCCGGTGCCAATGTTAAAGAAGTCGTTGCCTTCATAGGTCTGCATCAGATAGACACAGGCTTCGGCCATATCCTCGGAATAGAGAAATTCCCGCAGTGGCTTACCACTGCCCCAAACCACCACTTCCGGGGTCTTGTTTTCTTTGGCCTCGTGGAAACGCCGGATCAGGGCTGGCATTACATGGGAGTTTTCCGGATGGAAGTTGTCATAGGGGCCGTACAGGTTTGTCGGCATCACACTGATGAAGTTTGTGCCGTATTGCTGGTTAAAAAACTGGCACATCTTCAGGCCTGAAATTTTGGCCAGGGCATAGGCTTCATTGGTTTCTTCAAGATAACCCGAAAGCAGGTATTCTTCCTTGATTGGTTGCGAACACAGCTTCGGGTAGATGCAGGAGCTGCCCAGAAACATCAGCTTCTTGACGCCGTATTTGTGGGCCATCCCGATGACGTTGTTTTGTATTTCAAGGTTTTCATAGATAAAATCGGCCGGATAGGTGCTGTTGGCCAGAATCCCACCGACTTTTGCGGCTGCCAGAAAGACATATTCCGGCCTTTCGGTTTCAAAAAAATCCCGCACGGCAAGCTGATTCGTCAGATCAAGTTGGGCATGGGTACGTTTAATGATGTTGTTAAAACCCAATTCTTCAAGTTTTCTGACGATGGCTGAGCCCACCAGGCCGCGGTGTCCCGCCACATATATTTTACTGTCTGTCTGCATTTTATGCCTCCTTAAAAGCGCTTAACGAACCCCGTTATTTTAAATCTGCTTTGGTCGCGAGAAAGTCTGCGGTGCCAATCCCGGCAATTTCTTTCATATCGCCGTCAACCATCATCTTGACCAGGCCGGGGAAATCAACCTTACGTTTCCAGCCCAGTTCCTGCTCGGCCTTGGTGCAATCGCCCCAAAGCAGTTCAACCTCTGCCGGCCGGAAATATCGGGGGTTGACATCAACAAGCAGCTTGCCAGTCGCCTGGTCATAGCCCTTTTCATCAACGCCGGTGCCCTGCCACTTAATTTCTACCCCAACTTCTCTGAATGAAAGTTCAACGAATTCTCTGACCGTGTGGGTTTCGTTGGTGGCCAGCACATAATCCACCGGCTTGTCCTGCTGCAGCATCAACCACATGCCCTCAATGTAATCCCCGGCAAAGCCCCAGTCTCTCTTGGCATCCATGTTTCCCAGTGACAGTTTTTCCTGCTTACCCGCCATGATGGCGGCAACTGCCCGGGTGATCTTTCGGGTGACAAAGGTTTCGCCCCTTCGTGGCGATTCATGGTTAAAGAGGATACCGTTACAGGCAAACAGATTATAGGCTTCGCGGTAGTTGACCGTAATCCAGTAGGCGTAGAGCTTGGCCGCGCCGTAGGGGCTTTTGGGATAGAAAGGCGTCGTTTCGCTCTGCGGCGCCGTCCCCGGGAGCCCGCCAAACAGCTCAGATGTTGACGCCTGATAAAACTTGCATTTGATGCCGCTCTCGCGGATCGCATCAAGGATTCTAAGGGTTCCGATGGCGTCCGTTTCGGCGGTATACTCGGGCACCTCAAAGGACACCTGAACATGACTTTGAGCCGCCAGGTTATAGATTTCATCCGGCTGGATCTTTTCAATCAGCCGGTTTAAGTTGCTTGAATCGGTCAGATCGCCGTGATGCAAAAACAGGGTTTTGTTGCCGATCTTCTCATCTTCAAACAGATAATCGACCCGCTTGGTGTTAAAGGTGCTGGCTCTTCTGATAATGCCGTGTACCTCATACCCTTTTTCAAGCAAAAACTCGGTTAAGTATGAACCATCCTGACCTGTTATCCCTGTAATTAACGCTTTTTTCATGATTGCCTCCATCTGCAAATTATTTTTTTGTCCCTAAAATCTTTTATAACATCTATTAGTTCTGCTGCGCTGACTATTTCTTAGCAGCTGATATTGAGTAACCTCGCCTTGCCATGAAATCTTAGACCGATCGAGTCCGCCGGTACAAAGATGCAGTCCCCTTTAAAAAAGTTCAGGCTGTCGCCGTCTTCCATAAACATGATCCCGCAGCCCTCCAGACATAAAAGCACGTGAAAGGAATTGCCCTCAGTCTGAAACCAGACCATCTCCCGGGATCGTTCGGTGTTGAGCAGATAGCGCTCGACCTGAAAATACTTGCAGCGGCACAACAGTTCGGACGCCACCCCCTTGCGGTACTTCAGCACCCGCATCGGCTGGCGCGGCTCACTGCTGCCTTTTAAGCGGGCCACGGCCACCGCTTTTTCCTGGTGCAGCGCTCGCGGTTTGCCGTCTTTATCCAGACGGTTATAGTCGTACAACCGGTAGGTGAGATTGGAATTCTCCTGGATCTCGGCAATCAGGGCCCCGGCACCGATGGCGTGGACGGTACCGGCTTCGATGTAAAAGACGTCATCCTTATTGATTTTCACCTTCTGCAGATATTTCTCGACGCTGCCGGCTTCAAGGCTTTGCTGCAGCCACTCCTTGGTCATATCGTGGTAGAAGCCGTAGATCAGTTTGGCATCCCTGGTCGCATCCATGACGTACCACATTTCGGTCTTTCCCAGCTGACCGCCTTCGTGCGCTCTGGCATACGCATCATCGGGGTGAACCTGAACCGATAAATCTTTTTTGGCATCGATAAACTTAATCAGTATCGGCAGCTCGCCCTGAGTGTTCGGGTGGCTACCCAGATATTCGGGATGCTCACCGAGTACCGCTTTTAAGGTCTTGCCCTGCCACTGCCCGCTGGCAACGGTGCTAAGCCCATCAGGATGGGTGGAACATTCCCAGGTCTCGGCCAGGGGTTTGCAGTCAAGCTCTTTGCCAAATTCGGTCCGGAGGCGGGTGCCGCCCCAGAGATAATCCTTGCCGGCTGGTTTTAGCAGAAAAGGCTTACTGCTCCAGTTCAAATTTGGTTTTGTCATGAACACTGATCTCCCTGCCAAGTTGTACTTCCATGATTTTAAGCTCCGACTCGGCGAAAATGGTGTGCCGGGTTCCCGCCTGCATGGTGACCACATCGCCGGGGCGCACGTTTTCTTCCATGCCGTCGACGATGGTCTTACCGGTGCCGGATAGAATCGTCCAGACTTCATCGCGGCGGTCATGGCAGTGGTAGTTCATGCCGTGGCCTTCATTTAAGGTGATCTTGATCGTCATGCTCGTTTCTTCAATATCCTGGACTTCGAATTTCCCCCATGACTTCTCGGCAAACATGACCTGCTGCTGCATCGCATCGACATAGGGCTTGATGTAGCTGGAATGCTCCTTATCCGAAACCAGAATCCCCTCGGCACTGGCCGACACGATTACGTCCTTCAGCCCCATGCAAAGAATCGGGATGTCGAGTTCGTTAATGACCTTGACGTTCTCACAGGCATCATTGCAAATTGCATGGCCAATGATCGCCTCGGTCATGCCCTCAGTAAGGGTATTCCAGGTGCCGAGATCCTTCCAGCAGCCGGAAAAACGCATCACCTGAATGCTTTCTTCTTTTTCGACGACGGCATAGTCAAAGCTGATTTTAGTCAGGGACTCGTATTTGTCGTACAGATCCTGATAATCGGTAAAATCAATCAGCTGATGGGCTTTGTTAAGCATGTAACCAAGCTTATAGGCAAAGACGCCACCATTCCAGAGCGCGCCCTGACCGATATACGCCTCGGCGGTTTTTACATCCGGCTTTTCCTTAAACGTCTTTACAAAGCTGGTGCCATCTTCACTCTTAGGAATAATATAGCCGTACTTTTCACTGGGATAGGTGGGCTCCATGCCCATTAAGACCAGATTGGCTTCGCCTTTTTCGGCCTGTCTGCCAAGGGCACTCAGCGCGTGGAAGTATTCATCCTCCACATAGGGGTCAACCGGACAGACCACTACTGCGTCCTCTTTGGAAACACCCTGTACGTCATGCAGATAGGCCGTTGCCAGGGCGATCGCCGGGAAGGTATCTCTGCGGCAGGGTTCGACACTGATGCCAACCTCTTCACCCAACTGATTATAAATAGCTGAGACCTGGCTCTTCGCGGTAGCGATGGTCACCACTGCACCAGCATCGACCCCCTTGATCTGGCGATATACCCGCTGAACCATCGATTCATAGCTGCCATCTTCTTTTTTAAAAATCTTGATAAACTGTTTGGACCGGATGTCGTTGGACAAAGGCCAAAGGCGTTTTCCGGAACCACCAGATAATAATATGATGTTCATGCTTTTTCACCTCAACAGAAAACTCAAATATTCGTAGCCCTGATATATTTTAATCAACGCACAGTTTCGACCGTAACCTGTGTTAAATTCGCGTTAGTACATTCTATTACATTTGTGTCTTGAATTTTTCTCTTGATAAAGTGATTAAACCAAATTGGCTGAATGATACAAAACGGTGTGATCGAGATAATATTCGCTATCACAATTGCAATATAACTTCCTAATAATTCCGCACCAATATATGCTAATGGAATATTAACTATCGCACCCAAAGAAACAAATATCAATTGTATTCTCAATTCCCCTAAACCATTTGTCATACTGGCTATTATATTAGACCATAAAAACAAGCTCCCAGAGATTGCAAAAATAATAGCATAATTATTATTAACTGTTATTGCATTCTCCCCAAGCCAGAAATTAATAATTACTTGTGTAACTGGAACTATTACTAGCTCTATGCAGATACCTACTATTCCAAGTAACACAAGTCTGTTGTTCAATTTCTTAATCCACTCATAATTCTTTTCAAACTGTGCTTTAGTCACAGCTGACCATATTGGAGTCATGGCTAAAGCAATCAAAACACCACCTAGAGTGAATATTTTATTATATATTTGATAATCAACTACCATATCTGGACTAAGAAACCATGTAATTAAATATTCATTTGTGCTAAATAGAATCATTGCCATAATCTGAAGCCAGAGGAAAGCACCGCCTAATTTCATTATATCAACGGCATACTCTTTCTTAAACCACTTAATGCCAGGTAAACAATTTCTTAATTTACCCGCAAATACAACTATTGTAGCAATCAACAACGGCAGATTAACTGCTATCAAATTCGCATATGCAAGCATTACGATATTTTGTTCTGGTGATTTTGATGTAGAATACAATGCAAACAGTAGTAGCATAATTGACGATAAGAGATTTAGTAAGTTTGGTACAAAAGAATGCTGTAAAGCATATAGTATTGACGTTACTACACGCAAAACAAATTGTAATAATATTCCTAAAAGCACAATTCTAACGGTTTTAAGTAACACATTTGCAGAAATGTATAGTTCCGAAATATTAAAAAACAAATTCCAATTTACGCTTGGACATAGAATATATACTATGAGCGCAACTGCTAACGCACTAAAAGTAATAATAATATACGCAGATGATATGTATTGACGTGCTTTTTTGTAATCTTTGACAACAAATGTTTCTACCAGCCTATTCCTTAAACCGTTCCCGATCCCAAAATCAAAATTCAGAATCCATGACAAAACTGATAAGATTGTGAACCAAACACCCAGTAATGTATCATTATCAAAGTACCTTATATACGCTGGTATTGTGAAAATGGATACAATTACTGCGCCACCCTTTATTATAAATGCCATAATGACATTAATTAATATATTCAAATCTCGTTTTTGCAAAGTTTTGATTCTTTTATACATAGATACCTTTTTCTCCAATTTAATTGTCACTATATTTGTTCATGAAGGATTTTATACTGCTAAAACAATCAGCATTTTCTTTGATCCATTGCTTATCTTTATTCCACCATTTAAAATCTAACAGGAATTTTATTTCCTCCTCTTTAAAACGATACTTGATAAACTTTGCCGGAACCCCTCCAACAATAGCATAAGACGGGACATTCTTTGTCACAACAGCTCCAGCAGCTACAACTGCACCATCCTCAATCGTGACACCTTCCATAATTTTTACACTGTCACCTATCCAAACATCATTTCCTATCACAACCGACCAGGAGTTTTGATGATCAGCATATCTGAATTCACTGAACTTTTGTTCATTAACGTAAGAAAAACCAACTTGATTCCCCAGCGAATAAAACAAAGGATGTGTAGATACAAATTCTTCAGTAGGATGCTGACCTTGTATCACTCGTACATTCGGTCCAATAGATGTATATCTCCCAATTATACAATTTGATATTTTTGTATTGTCTGCTATATAAGATGCAAATCCTAACACAGATTCATATAAATAAGTTCCTTTACCGACTAAGTTTCCGCCTTCAAATATGCATCCCTTAGTGATAAAACTTCCTATTTTAAATATTACTTTTTCCCTTAAAATTAGTTTATAAGTTATCATTCTAAATCTTTCTTGAATTTTAAATATAATATTCATACATGAATCTCCTTAAAAACTTAGATGAATAATTTTCATTACTAGAATCGTCTTTCACATATTTCGCTTCTACCTTTTGAATAATTATTTCATTAATCTCTCTAGTTTACAGAGCAACAGTTTTTGATACAAACCATCAGTGTTTCGTTGCTGATCAGCGAAAAGAAACCAAAGTAGCGTTTATCTTTTGCCAGAGCCTGCTCATTGATGATGTCTTTTGAGTAGCGTACCAAGGTTTTTCTGATGGTGCAATATTCTTTATAAGCCTTCACTCATGTTCAGCCACATTCAATTTTTCTCTTTTCCAGCAAAACAAAAATGTAAGGTATAATGGGTTCAATACCCCTCCTTCAGAATTAATACTCAATAAATAAAAAGCAAAAATAAATACTGCAAACAAAATTCCTCTATTAAATTGTTTTTTTATTCCCTTAAAAGTAAATATTAACAATCCAGCTCCCAATATTAACCCTGATCCTATAAGAAAATTAGCCATACCATTGGAGATATTCACGACGCCATACAACTTCAAGATTTCTGTTGTTTGTGTATTAAATAAACCATAACCCACGATTGGTCTTGATAACGCAAGAATATAGCCAATTACTGAATCATTGGCCCTTGTAGTATAAGATCCACCACCACCTAACTTCGTTGCAATTACACCTGTGGACTTTTCAATAAAAAACAATATCACTACGCATAATGTTGTTGCAAAATACGTTAATTTACGCATTCTTTTTTCTTTTTTTGAAACATTTTTTTTGTTTTGTAAGAAAAAATTCGATAAAAATACTACAAATAAACAAACATAACCTGTAGTTGATTGAGTTGTTAAAACAGCAACAACAAGTATCGTCATTGTTATTATATATTGCTTTTTTTTCATTTGCAATCTATTCTCATCACTCAACAAAAAAATCAATGCAAAATTCAAAAAAATTTGATGTACACCTGGCTCTAAAAACAATCCTGCATTTCTATAAAAAATAGGTACTTGTGACCACCCAACAGTGTAATATGGCGTAAGGTAATATCCAAAAGTTTCACCTGGTGTGTAGTTTTGAAATGGTAACTCTCCTATTTCTAATATATCAACCCATAGAAAACATATTAAACTTATTAGCGCTTCAAATGTCATCAAGTGTGTATATTTTTTTTTAAAATCGCTAAAAACTATGTTACTCTGCACAATTATTAGAAATAAAAAACGTGTAAATAAAATAATCATGCCATTTAAATTAAATCCATTTTTTAAATTTAAAAATAAATTAAGCAATACTAACGTACATAAAAAAAGTGTGATTTTGAAATTTATTCTGCTAATTTTCCATCCTCCAACTAATAGTACGCCGACTGTTACAAGAGTTATTATTAAACTCAATTCTATACGCAATATTTGAAAGTATAATGACCCCGAAAACAAAATAATCCATAATACTGACCAGTACTCTATTAAGTCATGCTTTCTCAATTTAATTGTATTTTTTGATGACATTTTCATTATTTATTCCTTTTCTGAGTGGTCATCTTAAACCATATTCTTTGTATTCAACAATACTCCGAACTACCTCACAAATCTAATATATTTTCGATGTATCCTACTACTGCATTTTCACTTTTTTTAACTTTTCCTGGATTTCCCGTTACTATACTATTATCCGGCACATCAAAATTTATAAAAGCACCTGGTGCAATCAAAACGTTATTACCAATAATTACATTTCCAACAATAATCGAATTTGAACCTATCCACACGTTATTTCCAATTGTAGGATTACCTTTTCTCTTTCCTCTTCTTTCGTATCCAATGGTTACCCCTTGCAAGATTTCTACATCCTTTCCGATAACTACTCCACTATTGACAGCTATTCCACCAACATGACGTACAATAAACCCCGGTCCTATAAGCGCTTTAGCGCCTATATCAACCCCATATTTAGACATATGGTGCCCATATAAAAGCCGATAAAAGAAAAACTTGACTTTGTTTTTTTCTCTATTGATCTCACATTTTCTCTTTAAAAATATAATACGATATTTTGGAACACAAAGCCATTTCAGAAATGTCTTTGTGTCAACTTTTCCCGTCCAACGATACAAATCATACAAATATGACTTTGTTCTAAGTTTTTCTTCCATATTGGGCATTTTTATTTTACTCCTTATTTTTTTTCTCCTGAATTACCCTATTTACTAAAGCTATTTTTTTTAGGCCTTGCTTTATTTTAATAACCACATAATTTTTTTTGAAAATCCATTTTGCTTTTTGGGGTGTTACCCCATTTAAAACAGCAATCCTTTCGCCCTCTTGCATTACACCCTTCAGATTTTTATCACTTACACCACCCGCTGCAACACTGACTAAATTTCTGTTAGCATAACTAAAAGTTGCGCCTTTTCTTTGCATACGTGCCAATAATTCTTTATCCATACAATATTTATAACCTTCATCATAATCACCATATTTTTCATACGCAGTTTTTTTAATATAAGTTGCTGGATGAAGTATTTTAAGCCGTATTTTTAAATCACTTAAATCTGCACTTGATTTTCTAACATACTCAATTTTCTTTTCTTCATTTCTCCATAAACAATTTCCATAAAATACATCACTTTCATCCTGAAAGTGCTCCGCAACAAAATTTAAACTACCATCAAGTATCATGTCATCCGAATTCGTTATTCCGATAATACCACCCGTAGACAATCTTATACCTTTGTTAAACGCATCACTTATACCTTTATCTGGTTCCGATATAAATTTAACACTAACACCCTTTTCTTTTAATATGGGTATATATTTTTCAAAAATATCGACAGTTCTATCTTCAGACTTACCATCTACTAATATATACTCTAAGTTATTATAATATTGATTTAGTACTGATAGGATAGTCTTTTCAATAACTTTTTCTGAATTATATGTTACGGTAATAATACTAATCTTCGGATTCATTTTTTCTTCTCCATCATATTTTGTCTAATCTCCTCATATAGCACATTTAGTTTTGATACTTTTTGCGATAACATAAGTTTATTTCTTGTATATACCAAATTTCGTGAACTTATGATCTCATTTAATTCTTCATTATCTAAAACCCTTATTATCGCTTCACTTGTTCTGTTTATACTGGTCTGGTAGTCCAATGGCTGAATTTGACACTCTTCTATCCCTTCAAGCAAAATTTTTGGTCCACCAGTGGCAATTGCAAGACATGGCACTCCTACTGCAATTGCCTCCATCATCGTCATACAACCCGAATCTCTAAGTGAAGTGTTAAGGAAAATATCATACTTCCGATAAAAATCATATATTTGATCATGCGATACTGGATTTTTAAAAAAAATCTGTTTTCCCAAATAATAGCCTGCTTGCTCCATTAATTTTTCTTTTTTTTTGCCCTCGCCTAGAATATGCAATTCTGTGTTTGGATATTTATCTGCTATCTTCAAATACGCCTTTAACCCAATATCAAAAGCCTTCCAATATATAAGTCGACCAGCCATAATAATACGTATCTTATCATCTACCTTTTCATATGGTTTCAATTTTGGAAGTTTTTCTAATCCAATAGCAGGCATTATTATTGTTTTATACTGATATCTTTCTGGAATCATCCTTTTTGTTTCTTCTGTTGCAGCAATAATGTAGCTACTTACTCTCATGGTTTTTCGTATAGAGGGCATGAATATGGCAATTTTTTGAGACAATTTTCTGGTTATTTCGATCATATTCTCCTTTAATGTCATTTCAATTTTTATTTGCTTAGGGATATTTTCACCACCTGATACAGGCCCCCATACTATTGGAATTCCTAGTTTATACAAATAAGTCGGCTGTGTATACGAGACAAAAGTAACATGCTGCACCAAATCAAATTTAATTTTTTCATGCAATTTCATTGCCACATTTGACGCCTTATATTGCCACAATGCATAAAAAAGCCTCATACCTCTACGACCCTTTTTCCAAAATGTATATTTTGAAGGTAGATCAACGTAAACGAAGTTCAGGTTCACCATCTTATAATCTCGATTCTCCTCTATATACTTGGTAATAGCGGACTCATTATTACCTTTAGTCAAAACCCATACTTGATGGTGTTTTGCTAATTCAATTGCCCAACCCCATCCGACACCAGGCTCAGAGCCTTTGTTTGGTTCACATGCATAAGCTGATAACAGAATATTCATAATCAACTTCCTCTATTTATTTTTTTTTCACAACACTCCAAAATTGAATAGCTAACTCTATTTATTACATCATCAATATTTTGATTAACATCTACAATAATGGTGTTTTCAAATTTGTGACTTTTCCTACTCAGTCTCTCAATTTGCATTTTAATTTCTTCTAATGAAATCTCCTTTTTCCGTTCATAAATAGTCTGTGCGTCACCAATCAAAGCAAAAGTAATGTCAGGTTTAGGAATAAAAGGTTTACACAAATCTAACACCCTATCAGAAATATCCATACGATAGCGCAGTTTATCAAGATAATAATCATAATAATAACGATCAAACACTACTAAATGCCCCTTCGCAAGCTGCCAACGAATTTTTCCCCAATACCCCACTAAATAGTCGATATTAAAAAACAAAAACTTACAAGTAGATATAGTTTTCCCATATTTTTTTTTCTTATGTGGTTCAATGGCTGTAGCATCTACACCAATTTTACGACTCTTTAAAACTTCAGGTCTCCAATGATAGTAATTTACAAACTCTTTTGAGAAAGACCTACCTAAAACTACAGGCAGCTCATTAATAATCGATGTTTTACCACTTCCGTCTGTCCCTTCAAATACTATCATTATTCCAGTTCTTTTCGTTGCTTTTTTAATAAGATGCCACTTGTGTTGAATTTTATTAGCCATGTAGGCCCCATTGTACTTTACCGTTGTTTTAATATCCCTAATAATTTTCTTTCGCATATTTTCAATTTGCATCCAGTTTTCCATTAAAACACAGTCAAATATTGACTGAGCCATCGTTTTTGATAAAAACTTATTCATAGTTTTTTTCACTTGTTCTGGATGATCTTGAAACGTCTCCAAAATATACGGTTTGTATTTATCCTTGACGTGTTTGTTAAAAAGGAGTCTTATAAATAGTTTTGTTACAGATTCAACTCCATGATTGGACGTATGCAAAATCGCGTCATTTCTAATTTCCTCGATAAGATCTCTATTTGAAAGCAATACCATTCCGTTCCAAGTAAATGTTGGAAAAAAATCAAAATGTAGTAAGATAGGTTTCCCAAATTCAATCGTATAAAAATGATAACTTTTTATATTATTTTTATCTACTGCAGTACCTGTTTCTAAATGTAGTCTCCAACCAAGATTAGTAGCTACTGCTTTCAGAAGGAAAATAGATGAATTGAACTTAGAAATATCAACTGTCATATCAATATCGTGAGCATATCCTGCTTTTATTTCATCTACATTCCTTAAAATGCAGTAATCAATGTTTTTTTCCTCTAATTTTTTGCAAAACACTTTCACAAAGCATACATCTTTTTTCATTTTTCACCCTAACCACAAACGCAATGATTTAAACTCATAAAGAAATTTTTCTTTGTCTATCGAAAAACTTGGTTCAATCTGTTTTATTTTTTTTATTCCAGTTTCAACTGCATCATTAAGACACTTTTTATCTACTACCAACTCAATAGCAGTTGCATAATGTACAATGTCAAAACCCTTCACTCTAATTCCACAATGCTCCCAATCAAATATTGTATAACGGCCATTCTTCACTCTAAGATTCCATGGTGCAAAATCACCATGTGAAAACTCATACTCTATTCCGTTTAAGATTATTACTTTACCGGCTATTTCTTTGTAAATTAAATATATATCTTTTGTTAAAATAGGATCAACTTTATCGCCTATAAATTCTTTTGTAACTTGTATATTAAACCCATCTTCCTTTTTTCTGATTTTTGCTCCCAAAAACAAAGGTAGATCAAATCTTCTGAAATTATTGTTAGTTTTTAAGAATTTAATTTCCGTAAGCATTTCTGTTTCAGATCCTTTGTTTCCTACCTTTATAAAAGTGGCTAATTTTTGATTTGGATTAAAACATTGTAGCACAACTTTTTGTTTTTCATCATAAGTACCAATAATCATATTCCAGGTTATTGCCTTAGTTTTTTTTAATTGTTCTTCAATTGTGGGATGAATTTTTGCTTCAACAAAATGACCAAACCGCAACATCCGCAAAACTGAAAATGGTAAATAATCGAGCACCTTCATAAGTAACAATAGTTTTTTTGAATAAGCTGCAATATTATTCTTTAATCTATTCTTTCCACCTTTAATCGCAATCAAATACCGAATGTTTGCACCGTTATAAAGAGCAAAATGTGTAGCTTGTCTCTTTGATACCTTATCTATTTCTACAGTCTGTTCTAGGATTCCTGATCCTCTCATATACACTCCTTGTATAGTGAAAATCATAGCATTTACAAAATTTTCACTTGTTTATATTTTCTGAGTATTTTGGTCTTGATTTCCACCCGGTCCGGATATTCGTGGTTCAAATACAAATTTCCGTTTTTCCAACTTTTATCGAATTAGATCCTAGTTGTAATGCAGTCTTGTTGACTTGATATTCGAAAAAAACGTTAAAATGGGGAAGAACCTTGGACTATTGGAATCATACAAGAAGGATTAACACTAACTTCCGGTTCGGTTGGTAAATTGCGGGTTTAAACGCAAATTTCCATTTTTGAACTTTTTTGTTAAAACAGCTCTCAGTAACAATGCAATCTTGCCGACTTAGTTTTTGAAATAAACGTTAAAATGCGAATGAACCAAATTGCGCTGAATTATTCACAAAACGAGTTGCCTCCGCGTTATTCCCCTTGCGAAATTTGATTTCTGGCTACAAGATTCTTGTTGTTTTTACTGTTTGTTCTATACTCATTTATATACCTTACTATAAATCGAAATCAACTGCTCATAGTTTTGCACTTTCATGTAGTTATTTTTGAAAAAATCTTTGGTTTTGTCACAAATATCTAAAGAATTATGACTAATAACTTGCAACAAATGCTCAACTGAGTTATGTTTGAACTTGTATCCCGTAACACCATCATGCACAAGACTTCCAACATTCCCAATATCTGATCCAATCACTGGTGTACCAGCACTGTAAGCTTCAACTACGGTCATAGGAAATCCCTCGTACCATTGTGTTGGCAATATAAGTGCTTTGGAAATTGCAATAATTTTTCTGGCTTCGATATTAGGAACAAATCCCAACATTTCAATTGACTTCAAACCATTGTCTATGATGAAATTTTTGCACCATTCTTCCATAGGACCAGTGCCACAGATAACCAATTTGGGAGCATCACCTAGTTTTTCGATCTGCTTCCAGGTTTTTAATAACAAATCAATACCCTTCAATTTATCCAAACGACCGGCGAACACAAACTGATTTTCCCTTTTACCATAAGGCACTAACTTTTCATCACTCTCAACAAAATTTGGTTTTACAAATACATTTTTAGACTTAATTTGTTTGAGTTCAAGTAACTTTTCTTTATTGAATTCTGTGAGACAAATATAATTTACTCTTCCGTAGATTCCTGTCAATCGATGAATCTTAGTGCTAATCACGCAAGCTAATGTTTGTAACTTACTTTCCCGATAACAACACCATTTTACGGCATTACTCAATCCATGATCTACGCAATCTTCACAAATATGACCATCTCTATAAAACGTTGCGCCAGGACAAAGTAAGCGGAAATTGTGTATCGTCTGCACCACAGGTATCCCCATAGAGCATGCAGCATAATATAGAGATGGACTTACCAAATTTAAAGTATTATGAACATGAACAACATCAATTTGCTGCTCCTCAATAATTCTTTTCACTTCTTGGTATGTGCGAAAATTAAATACAGTCGTAATTGGAAGCATTAGCTTTTGAATTTTTGACATTTCCTTTAATTCCAAGTTGTTTCGCGTATACAAAATAACCGTATGACCATAATCCTCCAACAATTTCTTCTCATTTACCATAACAGTATCTTCACCACCAGGTATCTGGTAATAGTTATGGACCATCAAAACTTTTTGCTTTATATTTGCCATATCTGATTTTATTTTTTCCTTACACATGTATTCCAAATAAACTTTGTATTCGTATGCCAATATCTTCCAAACAATCTCTTTGGGTCTTGCATCAATCGATATACCCACTCCAAATTACTCTTTTGCATCCACATGGGTGCTCTCTTAATATTCTCCGCAAAGTAATCGAACCCAGCACCAACACCGATCATTAAGCCATTAATCAAACCCTGATGCTTGTTCATCCAAACCTCTTGCTTTGGCGCACCTAAACCTACCCAAACAAAATCCGGCTTCGTTTCATTGATTCTTTTTACAATTTCAGCATCTTCCTCTTCCGTCAACAACCTAAAAGGCGGACTGTACATACCAACAATCTGTATTCCCGGATAATTCTTTGTCTGTTTCTGGTAGAGCAGTTCAAGGGTTTCTTCTTTACTTCCATAAAAATAGTGGCGATACCCTTTCTCTACTGTCAACTTAAAGATTTCCCCCATCAAACTGGGCCCCGTTGTCCGTTGCATATCTTTGTGTCCATACTTTTTCCCTACAGTTGAAAGAGGTCCACCATCCGGAATTGCCATAAGGCCACTATTTTGAATAGCACAATACGAAGCATCTTCATAACTAGTCACAGTAGTATGTACATTCGAAACGCAGATATAATCCCCCTTTATATCACGAAGGTTTTTATCAAGATAGTTCAGCAGCCATTCCATGTTAATAGCTGCAATATTAACCCCCATAATGTTACAGGTTGGAATAAGAGATTTATCTACTTTGCTTTGAAATATTTTAACCGGTTCTTTTACTCCCTGCATCTCTCTTTTACTCCAATCGTGCTTATTTCATGCGATTAGTTTTCAAAAAAAACCACTATGTATTCACTAACATAGTGGAGTTTTGCTCTTCCTTTATTTTAAAAGCCAATCACAAGCCTTTTAAAACTGTCAGCGTTTTGTTTGCAACAACAAATCATCCTTCAAAACGATGCTCTTCAAATATGTTGTACCGCATCCTTCTTCGTGCATAAATTCTTCTTAAATTATCAAATGAATTTTCACCGACTGTCAAACCGCACCAGCTCTCCCAAACACCACCATCACCGTTTTAAACAAAATCTTGATGTCTGAAATCATCCGCCAATTTCGAATATACTGATTATCCAGTGCCACCACTTCTTCAAAATTCGTCACCTCACTGCGGCCGCTGATCTGCCATAACCCCGTAATCCCCGGTTTCATCGCCAGTCTGGACTTATGGTGAAAGTGATACGCTTTAAATTCGTCAAGCGTTGGCGGCCGGGTGCCCACCAAAGACATATCGCCTTTTAGCACATTCCACATCTGCGGCAGCTCATCAATGCTGGTAGACCGGATAAACTGCCCAATCCCTTTAATAATCCGGGGGTCATTATCCATCTTAAACATCAGCCCGTCCATCTTGTTCTGGGCCATCAGCTCAGCTTTGCGCGCTTCGGCATCCGGGTACATCGACCTAAACTTATAAATCTTAAACGGCCGGCCGTTAGCTCCCACCCGGATCTGCGAATAAAAGATCGGTCCCGGGCTCTCAATAAAAATCATCGGGGCAACAAACAAAAAACAGATCCCGGTTATCAGTAGCCCCACCAGGCTGCCGCAAATATCAATCAAACGCTTCACAAATAATTGCCGGGCATTAATCACATTAATGCCACTGGTCACAATTTTATACGGGCCATACTCTTCAATGATTTCCTTCTTCGGATATTTCGTCTTTCGTTCACCCAGCACATAATGGACCACTACTCCCATTGATATGCAGGTTTCTTCGATTTCATAAATCAGCTCATTGTAATGATTGGCAAAGATCAGCACATCATCGACCACATTTTTCTTGATAAATTTAAAAGCCGCCTCCTTCGATTCCAGTCGCGGAATCTTGCATTCAACCGTTTCCGGGTTATCCAGCACCACCACCCGTTTAAAATTGTAGACCTCACAGTCGTTATTTTCAACGGTTGTAATAATGTTTTCCAGTTCATCCAGCCGGTCACTGAAGGTAAAGATGACCCCCTTCTTGGCATAACCTCTGTTTTTTAGCCGCTTTTTGCTGATCGTCTTAAGCGTACACCGCATCACATAGACTAAAACCACCGTCAGCAGATACATCAGGCTCAGGTAAAGTCTTGAATACACCGCCGTTGTTTTTAAAACAAAGGTAAAGAAGATCACCCAGCCAAAAATAATGCTGACCATAAAAAGCGCCGCCTTCATTTCCAGCAAGTAGCCGCGGCAGTAAATGTTTTTGTAGGCATCGTTAAGCAAAATGTAAAAATAAAAACAACCGCCGAGCATCAGGGCCAGCTGCACATAGGCACTATAATTATTCTTTGTGATCACACCGCTTAAAAGCGGTAATAAAAAGGCAAAATACAGACAAAAAAAATCGCATATTGCAAACTGGTAATACTTTAAAAAATTTTCTTTATAGACCTTATACATCTGGTTCCCTCTTTTCCAAAATACATAAAACCTAAATCACATCTAATCATAAGCCACCGGTTTTAGCGGCGGCCTGTTTTTTCTATTCTGCCGGCTGATAAAAAAGCTCCACCGTTAATTGGGTAAGCTGGGCCTGATCCGGGTAAAACTCGATAAATTCAGCCCCCTTGCGGGCTTCGCCGGCCATCGTATAAATGGTGGCTTCCGGATAGGTCTTAACATAGTTCTGAAACTCGTTCATCTGCACATAATCGCAATCCGTGGTCAGGTAGGCTTCCACGGCACCAAAGGCTTTCACTAAAAAATTGCCATTGCCGACAACACTTGCCCTTAAATTATTATAAAACCCGTTGATATACTGTTCCTGCCGGCGAATACGCGAAAGGTTGGTCCCGTCAGAGACATCCATCCGTCGTCGCACAAATTGCAGCGCCAGGTCTCCCTTTAAGTTAACCGTGGTCTCGGCTAAAAAGCTCGGGTCAATCTGGGGCAGATCTTCGGTCAGGGTGACATTGACGCCGCCCACCATATCATTAAGCACCGGGATGGCATCCATTTTCATAATGGCATAATTATCCACGGTAATCCCGCCCAGCAGGTTTTCAACCGCATAAACGGTGTTCTCGGCGCTGTCTTTAAGGCCCGACCCATAAGTATGCGAAAGCGCAATCTGCTGATAAGCCGTGCCGGCGCTTTTTCCGCCTAAGCCCAGCACCGGGACATCCATCATCGTGTCCCGGTTGATCATTAAAATTTTACAGCTGTTTTTATTTTTATCATAGGCAATCAGGGCCAAAAAGTCGATCTGCTCGTCATTGAGGTAGGAATCACTTTCGGTCACACTTCCAAACTTATCAACCCCGCCGAGCAGAAAGGTATACACATCCGGATCAGGCAGGTACTTCTGGCCATTGATAAAAATGGCCTTCGTCTCCTCATAATCCGTCAGCGTTTGCCCGGCATTGGCGATCTTTTCCTGGCCGAAATGGCTGGCAGCAAAATACGCCGCTACCAGTGCAATCGTGCCGATCAGCACGACGATCACTCCCCGAAAAACGATGTACCTGCTTTTTCTACTGCGTGTTTGACTGTTTATTCTCATCAGGTCCAATTCGTTATGCAGTTTTTTTCTTTTTCAGGATCACGAATACCACGGCTGCCAAAACCACAACCCCGACGCCAACTGCCAGAAGAAGCATCGGTAAATTGCTGCCGCCTGCTTCCGTGGGGGTAACAGCTGCCGTTTCTGCTCCCTGATCGGTTACCAGAATGGCCACCGGGCATAAATGGGGGAATTTAACCGTTAAGCTGCCATCGGCATTGACTTTGACATCACCCGACTCAATAAAATCCCATTTGCCGGTTTCCTTGTTAAAGACCGTTACAATCACGGTGTCGCCCGCTTTATAGGTGCCGCTTAAGGTCAGCTCCAGTTTTTGGCCGTTGTCAAAAACAAAATCCTGGCCGAGGTTGATGTCAAAGATCTCTCGAACAATCACATTTTCGGGCTGCAGGTCGGTAAAATTTTCCTTTAAAAACGTCGCCAGATCCTTGGTATACTGTGAATCGGCACTGACCAATTCGGATTTGGCCTTTTCATAGATCACCTTTTGTTCCGGTGTCAACTTGGTCACATCGCCATCGGCAACAATCTTAACGTCGCTGGCATTGATGGTCGTCGTCTGGCCACTGGCGTCCGTATAGGTCGCTGCACCAACAACTTTCGGTGCCGGGTTCTGACTCACACTCGGGGTGACCGCGGCAAACACCTGCCCTGCCGACAGCGCCAGCAGCGCCATCGTCATCAGCACGACTACTTTCCAATTCTTTTTACCTTTCATTACTAAGTCCTCCTTCTTGATTCGTGTTTTTTTGATTCATGTTTTTAGATACTTTTTTTGTTTATCATTAAAAGCATTTACGCTTATTAAACCACATTTTTTTTCAATCGTCTGATAGGCCTCACCCAGATTGGGTGGCCGGGTCGTCAGATTGTGACAATCCGAACCGATAAAATCAATCATACCCGCCTTTAGAAGCTTTAACGCTTTGCGCTGGGTGCCCCGGTTGATAAAATAATCGGCATTGATCTGAATCAGAAAATGCTCACAGAGATAGCCGATCTGCTCGGTACTCTTTTGCAGTTTAAGATAACGGTCCAGATGGGCCAGCACCACCCTCAGCCCGGTGCGGTGCTCCAGGTTATGCAGGGTATCAATCATTCGCCGGCTCCAGATGGTCATCGGCATTTCAATTAAGATCAATTCCGTCCCGAGTATGTTGAGCTGCTCAATATCCTTTGAATAATCGATCCCGTCGTAATAGGCCACCTCGGCCCCGGGCCGGATCTTTTCCGCTTTTCCTTCCAGGGCCTCAAGAGCCAGCGCCCGGCGCTCTAAAAAGTCCTGCGGTTTTTCCTGCCAGGGGTAAAAGTGCGGCGTCGCAACAATCGTGTTAACCCCCTGCGCCAGGGCCGCTTCCAGCATTTTTGTCGATTCCAAAATATTCTTGCTGCCGTCGTCCATCCCCGGGAGCAGATGGGCATGAAAGTCGATCATCCACTCACCCCTGAGTCAGCGAAGCATCGATATTTCCATACTCCGTTTCATATTTTTCTTTGCGGGCATACTTTTTATAATACCCCGATTTTGCCTGATTATAGCCATTAAATACAAATCCCAGAATCCGGGTGTTGGCAAATTTCAGCTGGCGGATTGTTTCATTCAGGGTTTTCTGATCACTCTGATCCTGACGCACCACCACCACCATGCCGTCAATATTCTTTGAGGCAATCAGGGCGTCGGCCACAATCGTCACCGGCGGCAGATCAAACAGAATATAGTCATAAACCTCGGCACAGCTTTCCAGAAACTTTCGCATCTTATTGGAATCCAGCAATTCCGCCGGATTCGGGGGGATTCTGCCGGTCGGCGCGAGATCAAACTGAATCTGTTTGGTCATTTTTACGCCAATTAAAATATCACTCAAAGAAACATTCTGATCCACCAGCAAATCGGTCAGGCCGACATCCTGTTTCATCCCCAGCTTGGCGGCCACTGTCGGTTTTCTGAAATCCGCTTCAATCACCAGCACCTTCTTCTCGTTGGTGGCAATCGAAAAGGCCAGATTGATCGTGGTCAGGCTCTTGCCTTCGCCACTGATGGGGCTGGTGATCCCGATCACCTTGCATTTTTTATCGTCGGCAAACGAAAATTCCAGGTTGGTTCGAAGCAGTTTATACGCTTCGGCCGCCTGAAAATTCAGATTGCCGCCAATTTTTTTCTGATCATCAACGTGGTTTTGTTCTGCCCCTTTGCCGGAGGCCTCTTTTTTTCTAAAACCCATTGTCTTGCTCCTCCATATTAAGTGGTTTACTTAGGTAATTACGAAATTGTTTCGTGCGAAACTGGGCGCAAAGCTCACGGCACTTTCCAATTTACCTAAAGTGGTTTTATTTGTAACGATGAGGAATTATCTAAACGGTGAAGCCCGTACAACTTTCCAATTTACCTAAAGTGGTTTTATTTGTAACTGCTATATGAATACGCGCTGTTGCCGGCCTTGCTGTCCATATCGGGGACAATCGCCAGCAGCGGAATGTCTTCATAACTGGTGATCAGGTAGTTTTCATCCCGGATGATAATGTCGTTCAGTTCCAAAAAGATAATCATCCCGGCGCATAATAAAAACCCGATCAGGGCGCCGACTAAGCTGTTTTTGGCCAGGCTGGGACTGCTTTTGGCGGCCGGTATGACAGCGTAGTCAACAATGCGCACCGAGCTGCCCTCAACAATATTGCCAATTTTTTCCGGCAGCACCCCAGCAATGATATTGGCAATTTTTTCCGCCCGGTAGGGGTCGGTGTCGGTCACCACCACCTCAAACACTTCGGTCGAGCTGACCGATGCCGCCGTGATCATCCCAACCAGCTCTTCATAGCTTAAATCAAGCTCGCCCTTTCTGATGATCTCTTCCAGCACCTGGCGGGACTTTAGAATAACAATATAGGTTTCCACCAGACTTTTGGACGCTGAAATATCGCCGCTGGTAATATTAAGCGCTGCCGAATCAAACGACAGCGAGCTGTTATTGACATACATCTGGGCCTTTGACTGATACAGCGGTTCAACATAAAAATAGGTATAACCCAGTGCCAGGCCGCCGCATAAAAAAGCTGCTAAAACGATTAACCAGGCTTTGTGCCACAGTGCCTTGGCCAGCTTAAGTAAATCGATTTCCAGATCTTCTTCCAATTGATGGGGGGTATTGTTCATTGCTTTTCTCCTGAAACAGCTCTCGTCGATAAATTAATTGTAAATTATTAATATTTATCAGACTTTCTGTAATTTATATTCAATTTTAGCACATTTTTTTTTGATAAACAACGTGTGGCAGGCTGTGTGACAAAACTTTCTTAAACTTTTCTTAGTTTTTTCTTGGAAATTTTTTTAAATCTTTTACATATGTCAAATATTTTAATTTTTTGGCGGTTTAAATGATTCCTGAAATAAAAAAACACCGCTTGCCCAAAAGACAAACGGTGTCAGACTGTCAAAAAGATAACCCAGTACCGACAATTATTACATCATGTTGTACGCATCGGAGCGGACACGGCAGAGCCTGTCCGAGTCCGCAGCGAACAACAGATTAATAATTGGTCGGTACGGTAGTTTATCGACAAGCGGTGTTTTTTAAATCGAATTAATTTTGGTTGATCTCTTCCAGGCTTTTACCCATCGTTTCCTTGCCAAACACGGCCACCACGACGGCGACCACCGCAAACACCAAAGTCAGGGTGATAAAGACATTGGTATAGCCGATTTCGGTGCCGTAGTAATTATAGATCACCGGCACCACAAAGGGTGCTGAAAAAGCGCCGATCCGGCCAAAGGCGGCCGCCCAGCCGGAACCGGTCGCCCGAAAGAAAGTCGGGTAGACTTCCGGGGTGTAGGCGTAAACGCAGCCCCAGGCGCCCAGGCTAAAGAAATAGAGCATTGAGCCGTAGATTAGAATCTCTTCAACACTGCCGGCATGGCCAAACAGCCAGGCGGCCAGGGCAGTGCCGGCAAAATAGATGGCCAGCACTTTTTTGCGGCCGACCTTTTCAATCAGGTAGGCGGCACTGAAATAGCCGGGCAGCTGGGCCAGACACATAATCAAGGTAAACTCAAAACTTTTGGTCAGCGTAAAGCCCTTGGCTACCAATAGCGACGGCGTCCATAAGACAAAGCCGTAATAACCAAAGTTAATCCCAAACCAGATCAGCCATAACACAATCGTTGAGCGCCGATAGTCCCCGCCCCATAAATCAAGAAACGAGGCTTTCAGCTGACTGGGTTTTTCGGTGGTTTGCCCGTTTGTGACCGGGCTGGCCATATTGGCCTGCATTTCCATGGTCACCAGCAGTGCTTCGGCTTCAGCGCTTTTACCAACCGATTCCAGATAGCGGGGCGATTCCGGCACCGCCATCCGAAAGAAGGCCGCAAACAAAGCCGGGACGCCGCCGACAAAAAAGGCCATCCGCCAGCCGTAAACGGGGATAAACAGATAAGCCACAAAGGCGGCAATCAGCCAGCCCCAGGCCCAGAAGCTCTCTAAGATAATGACATTGCGCCCGCGCATCCGCGTCGGCGAAAACTCACTGACCAGGGTGGACGCCGCCGGCAGCTCGCCCCCGAGGCCAAACCCGGTACAAAACCGTAGCACCAGCAGCATCGTAAAATTAACGGCAAAGCCGGACAGCGCACTGGAAACCCCATAAATAATCAAGGTCGCCATAATCACCGTGCGACGGCCCCACTTATCGGCCGCCATCCCCGACAACCCGGCGCCAAGCGCCATCCCCAGCATCCCGATGCTGCCGAGCAACCCCAGCTGACTGGGGTCAAGCGCCCATTCCTTACCGATGGCTGCCATCACACCGGAAACCATCCCCTGATCCATCGCATCAAACATCCAGCCGATCCCGGTTAACAAAAGCACCTTCTTTAACATCGGGGTCAGCGGCAGCCGATCAATCCGCGTCGCAATATTTAACATTTTACCCTCCTTGTACACGTGTGTTGTGGTTATTTTATCATCCTTCTTTTTAAATCGTTTCAATATCAGAAAGCGGTTCCGCTTTGGGCGTCTCCCGGCTTGAGCGCTCGGCAAAGATCAGCTCCGGACTTTTAATGCTGACCTTGGTACCTTCCGGCACCGATTTGGTAATAAAAACGTTACTGCCAATCACGCTCCCCTTGCCGATGACCGTATCGCCACCTAAGATCGAGGCGCCCGAATAAACCGTGACCTCGTCCTCCAGACAGGGATGGCGCCTTACCCCGCGCAGCTTCTGGCCACCGCGGGTCGACAGGGCGCCCAGGGTAACGCCCTGGTAAATCTTGACGTGCTCACCGATCACGGCGGTTTCGCCAATGACCACGCCGGTGCCATGGTCAATAAAAAACGACTTGCCGATGGTGGCGCCGGGATGAATATCAATACCGGTGATATTATGGGCATACTCGCTCATGATCCGCGGAATCAGCGGCACTGACAGCTTGTACAGTTCATGGGCCAACCGGTGAATGCTGATGGCAAACACCCCGGGATAGCAAAAGATTATTTCATCCTTGCTGGTAGCCGCCGGGTCGCCGTCAAAGGCGGCAATCACGTCAGTGGCCAGGTATTCGCGGATCTTAGGGATCCGGCTCATGAATTCATCGCAGATGCTAAGCGCTTCCTGATGATAATATTCTTCACCCAAATTTTCTTTCCGGCTGGCCTGATGTTTTAACGCCAGCGTAATCTGCTTGGTTAAGCTCTCAATAATACAGACCAGCAGCTCGCCGATATGATAGTCCTGAATTTCCCGGCGAAAATTGGTTTTGCCGAAATAGCTGGGGAAAACCAGCTGGCGCAGCGCTTTGGTGGTATCAATAATCACCGTCCGGTTTGGCAGAAAGCCTAAATCATGGGGGGCAATATAGCACTCCTTTTTATAACTTTCCGAAATATTGTCAACGAGTTGGCCGATTTTGGCTTTATATTCATTACTCATGGTGTTCCCCTTCCTTTTTAGCACATTTTTCTTATTATACTACAAAACTGATCTTGTGCCGGAAAAAAATAAGGATTAACCCCTGTAAATACTGGGAGTTAATCCTTGCTGGCGCTTTAGTAGCGGTATACCGCTGCGATATCCCGCCCGGTTGGCATGTTCTGCCTGTCTAAAATCAGCACCTCGCCGCCGCGGCTTAACACCACCTCGGCCATGTCGTCATAGACATCCCCGATCCGGGGATCGCTTAAGTCCCCTTGGGCGACGGTGCCCAGCTGGGCATCAAAGCGGCCCGGGTGAACGGTGTTTTCTTCCAGATAAAGACTGGCAACCTTGCCTTCGACAATCGCCCGGCCAATCTGGATCAGATCATCGGAGCCCAGATCCTTGGCGTGGGCTTCTGTAAAGGCAGCCATCCGTTCGCTCAGTTCCTTGTTGAAGCGCTCCTGCATCACATCCTTAACCTTATCGTAGAGGCTCTTCTTATCGAGCGCATCGCTGTCAATTTTGATGCCTTCATCAAGCAGGTAGTTGTTTTTGGAAAGTTTTCTAAATTCACCCTGGTGTTCATCGGGGCTGACCAGAATCAGGGGTATCCTGGCACTCTTGGAATACTGTTCCAGCACAAAGGTATCGACATGACGGAAGAATTTTTCCTGGTCGACCATCCGCTCATCCTTGGCCCCGCCGTGGCCGTGATACATTGACTGATCGCCGCCAATGCTGGCGACTGACAGATGCGGGGCGGTTTTTTCCGTGCCCAGCACCCCTTCCATGGTGGCATCCTGGGGATCAACCGGGATTTCGGTCATCCCGTAACGGTCGGCTTCAAAGAGGACAAAATTATCGCGATTCAGTCCCAGCACGTGATAACGGCCGTTTGACTGAAAGCTCTTTAACAGGGGTTTTATATAAAAACTGTCTGACACGATTGCCAGGCTTTTAACGTTTACCGGCAGCTTGTAAACAATGCATTCTTCTTCGTCGCCGAGAATCGCCATGCTTTCGGTGGCGCCTTCCCAGAACAGCGCATCTTCCTCCATTTCTTTAAACAGCGAAAACAGATCTTTAAAACCCTTGAATTCCTTGTCTTTTAAAGACTCCCGGGCTTCTTTGACGAGATTTTTAAAACGGATGGGATTTTCGAGACGATCCGGTTTCTTGATGTGGGTATCCACATAAATCGAGATCACCGGGCGCTTTCCTTTTTCCATCATCGGATGGGGAAATTCTTTAATGATTTGATATTTCATCTACAAATCCTCCTCTCTGGTTTATGGGTTATTTACCCATTCTGGCGGCAGAATCACACCCACGCTTTTTGGGGCGGCCGATTTTGCAAAATAATACCCTAACCGGGCTTTGACAAACCCGTCAAACAATGCTAAGATTGCCTTATTAAACTGAAAACGTTATATTGTTGCTATTATCCTGACCGAAAAGATTTTTTCTGACCGGAAAGGTGCGAAATTGGCAAGTTTATTTGTAATGCAAGTTTTTTGTCTTACCTTAATAAACGCTCTGATGCGATTGCGCTCTCTTTCCGCCCATTTTTCGGAAGGAGAGCTTTTTTGTATTGTTTTTGAAAAGAGGGAAAAAATGCGTATCGAACATGATTTATTAGGACAACGGGAGGTCCCGGCCGATGCCTATTATGGCATCCATACGGTCCGGGCCCTGGAAAATTTTTATCTGACCGGCCAACCGATTCATCAAGAACTGGTGGCGGCCCTGGTGGTGATCAAGAAGGCGGCGGCCCTGACCAATGTTAGCATTGGCGCGCTGGCGCCCGATAAAGCCGAAGCAATCGCGGCCGCCTGTGACGAGCTTTTGGCCGGCGCCCTGAGCCACCAGTTTGTTGTCGATTGTCTGCAGGGCGGCGCCGGCACCTCGGCCAACATGAACGTCAACGAGGTAATCGCCAACCGGGCGATCGAGCACCTCGGCGGCCACAAAGGCGATTACAGCCTGATTCATCCGCTCGATCACGTCAATCTTCACCAGTCGACCAACGACGTCTTTCCGACGGCAGTGCGGATTGCCGCGATCCGGCTGTTAAAACCGGTGACCGAGTCCTTTGCCAACCTGCAGTCGGCGCTGCAGGAACAGGAAGAAGCCTTTTCCCGGGTTATCAAAGCCGGCCGCACCCAGCTTCAGGATGCCGTGCCGGTGACCCTCGGCCAGGAATTCGGGGCCTGGGCCCAGGCCATTTCGCGCGACCGCTGGCGGCTTTACAAGGCCGAAGAACGGCTGCGCCAGGTCAATATCGGCGGCACTGCCGTCGGCACCGGCCTCAATGCGCCGCGTTCTTATATCTTTCGGATGATTGAAAAACTGCGCGACCTCACCGGCATCAGCCTGGCCCGGACCGATTATATGATGGACCCGACCCAGAACTGCGATGTCTTTGTCGAGGTTTCCGGGCTGTTAAAAACCGCCGCCGTCAACCTTTCCAAAATTGCCAACGACCTGCGGCTTTTGTCCTCCGGGCCCTACACCGGGCTTGGCGAAATCACCCTGCCGGGCGTGCAGGCCGGCTCGTCAATTATGCCGGGCAAGGTTAATCCGGTGATTCCCGAAGCCGTCAATCAGGTCGCTTTTCAGATTGTTGCCAACGACACCGCCATCACCCTGGCGGCGATGTCCGGTCAGCTCGAGCTTAATGCCTTTTTGCCGGTGATTGCCAAAAATCTGTTTGAAGAACTCGATCTGCTGCGCCACGCCCTGCCGCTGTTTACTAACCGCTGCATTGAGGGGATCACCGCCAACGAACAGACCTGCCGTGACCACCTCGAAAACAGCACCGTGATGCTGACCGCCCTGACTGCCCACATCGGCTACGACCGCGGCACCGAAGCCGCCCTGATCTTAAAAGCAACCGGCCAGCCAATCAAGGAGATTATTCTCGAAAAAAACTGGATGACCGCCGCCGAACTTGACGACGTCTTAAAACCGGAGCGCCTGACCTCCCCCAGCATGGATAAGAAGTCTTAGTCAACACGACCTCGGCAATTGCTAAAGTGTCGTGAGCTTTGGGCCCAGTTTCGCACGAAACATTTTCTACACTGTACGGCGTACAGTTCTCTGAACTGTTCGCCTACACGTTACGAAAATGTTTGTGGAAACCGCACCCAAAGCGCTGATTGTTTGTGTTTATTTAGTTTTAAAAATGCCAATACCCCCTATAGCGAAAGGAAAATAAAATTATGAATCTGAACAGTATGAATGAAACCCCGATGGCCAGCCGGATGGCGATTGGCCTTTTTGGTAAACGGAATGCCGGCAAATCTTCACTGATAAACGCGCTGACTGACCAGTCGGTGGCGGTTATTTCGGATGTCGCCGGTACCACCACCGACCCGGTTTATAAAACGATGGAGCTGTTGCCGATCGGCCCGGTGGTCTTTATTGACACTGCCGGTCTTGATGACACCGGTGAACTGGGAATGCTGCGGATTGAAAAAACCTATGAGGTGCTGCGCAAATGTCATTTTGCGATTGTCGTGGCCGACATTGAAACCGGGATTACCGAGTTTGAAGAAGAATTCATCGATCAGCTGATCCAGCGCAAAATCCCCAGTGTTTTTGTCTTAAACAAAGCCGACAAGGGCTGTCCGGCTGACGAAGAGATCGAAGCCTTGAAAAAATCGCTAAAAATCCCCCTGTCCTTTACCAGTGTCTATAACGGCACCGGGATTAAAGCGGTCAAGCAGATGATTATCGACCATGCCAATTATGAAGATGTCGAACCGGCCCTGGTGGGCGATCTGATTGAATCCGGGGACATGGCGGTGCTGGTCACCCCGATTGATAAGTCGGCTCCCAAGGGCCGGCTGATTCTGCCACAGCAGCAGACCATCCGCGACATCCTCGAGAAGGATGCGGTGGCGATGATCACCAAGGAGCACGAGCTGAAGCACACCCTGGAAAACTTAAGCCGCCCGCCGGCGATTGTCATCACCGACTCGCAGGCCTTCCTGAAGGTCTCGGCCGATACCCCGGCCGGGATTCCGCTGACCTCCTTTTCAATCCTGTTCGCCCGCCAGAAAACCGATCTGACCGAAATGGTCCGGGGCATCAAGCGGATTGAACAGCTGGCACCGGGCGAAAAGGTGCTGATTGTCGAGGGCTGTACCCATCACCGTCAGGCCGATGATATCGGTAAGGTCAAAATCCCCCGCTGGATCCGCCAGATTGCCGGCTGCGATCTGGAGTTCCACTGGGCTTCCGGCGCCCACTACCCCAAGGAAATCGACGAGTACGCCGTGATCGTCCACTGTGGCGGCTGCATGCTTAACCGCCGCGAAATGCAGTACCGGGTCCACACCGCCCGCCAGAAGGGGGTCTACATCACCAACTACGGGATGCTGATCGCCTACGTTCAGGGCATCTTAAGCCGCGCCCTGGAGCCCTTCCCGGCTGCCAAGCTGGCGTTGGAAGAAAACCAGCTGAATTAAGACTAACTCCCCCAGTACTTTAAGGTAGCGGCAATCTACCGTACCGACCAATTGTTAATCTGTTGTTTGCTGCAAGCTCGGACACTCATAAGAAGTCCGCTTTGCTACCTTCCTATGAATGTCCGCCTTGATGCAAACAACATGATATAACAATTGTCGGTACTGCCTTTTCTGAATGTCTATAAAAACCCCCTGATTAATCATCAGGGGGTTTTGTCGGTCTGGCGCAGGACCTCTTCGATTTCTCCGGCCGGCATTGGTTTGTAGTAATAGTATCCCTGAATTGTATCACACTGATTTTTTTTCAGGAAATTGACCTGTTCGGCAGTTTCTGCGCCTTCGGCAATCACCGTGATGCCAAGATTCTTGGCCAGCTGGATGATCGTATTGACAATCGCCTGATCTTTTTCGCCGCCGACAATGCCATCGATAAACTGCTTGTCGATTTTCAACTGATCAATCGGCAAGAGTTTCAGGCGGCTCAGCGAGGAGTACTCGGTGCCAAAATCATCAATTGAGATATACAAGCCCAGCTTTTTAAGGCCGTTTAACAGGCCGACAATATAGCTGGCCTTGTTGATCGCCACGTTTTCGGTCAGCTCCAGTTCGAGATACCGTGGTTTTATCTCAATTTCCTTGATCAGCTTTTTTAACTGACTGATCAACAGCGGATTGCTGAATTGGGCTGCCGAAATGTTGACGGCGATCCGGATCGGCGCCAGTCCCTGCTCCTGCCAGGCTTTATTTTGCCGCCAGGCGGTTTTTAAGACCCATTCGCCAATCGGATTGATCAGCCCGGTTTTTTCGGCCAGCGGAATAAACACCTTGGGCGGGATCATCCCCAGTTCCGGGTGCTGCCAGCGCAGCAGCGCTTCCACCGCATCGATCCGGCCGGTTTGGAGGCACACCTGGGGCTGATAATGTAGCCGCAGCTCATCGCGTTCCAGGGCATGATATAAATCCCCGGTCAGCTTACTGATAAACTTGACTTCTTGTTTGATCGTTTCTGAACATAGAACGAAGTTGTTTTTGCCCTTTTCTTTGGCCTTATACATTGCAATGTCGGCATTTTTAATCAGCTCCTCAACGGTTTTGCCATCCCGGGGGTACATCGAAATACCGGCATTGACCGAAATAAAGAATTCCTGACCGTTGACGATAAACGCATGTTTAAACAATCCGGTAATCCGGTTCGCGACCTTCAACACCTCTTTTTCACGGCAAATGTTGTTGAGCATGATGACAAACTCATCCCCCTCGAAACGGCAAACCGTATCGATTTTTTTGATCGACTGGCTCAGCTTCTGACCGACCTGGATCAGCAGCTTGTCGCCACCCTTATGGCCCATCATGTCATTGATGGTTCTGAAACTGTCAATGTCGAGATAGATAAGCCCGATCATCTTCCCTGTTTTGGTGTTCTCCGCTTCCTTTATTTGGGCCTCAACACGTTCATTAAACAGCAGCCGATTGGGCATTCCGGTCAGCTGGTCATAGTAGGCCCGGTACTTGATCTCCCCTTCGGACTCGATCTTTAACATTGCATCGGCCAGCAGATTGGCGATGATTTCCAGCATATCGTTATAACGATCATCGATTTGGGCGGTATCCCGGGATAAACTCAATGCCAAAAAGCCCCGGACATCGCCCCGACAGGCAATCGGAATCGCCATCGTCACCTTACTGCAGCTGCCGGGATGCCTGACTTCCGGGTTTTTGGGGGGCGGCTTTGCTTGCTCAAAACAATGAACCACCTGATTGGCCAGAATTTGCCGCACCCAGTCCGGCGCCTCCGCGACCAGAAGCCCCTGATGGTGCTGCTTTTGTGTTTCAACACCATCTCGGCACCACTCGCCGGTGCAGCTGAGCGTGGTTTTGTCGTCACTGAAAAAACAGAGGCAGGCCCGATCCATATCAAAAATATCACCGCTTTTTTTTAGCCATTTGTTGGTGAGCGCCTCAAAATTCTCGCTACTAACCGTCAGAAAATCGGCCGAAACCTGGGCAATCACCTTTTGAATCTTGATCTGCTCAGTATTTTCTTTTAGCCGCTGCACATATAAGGCATTGACAAAAAAGGCGACCCAGATGCCGATCCCGAACAAACCGATGCGGGCCACATGGGTGTTGCTGTTGATCTCGACGATGGCCCGGGGCATGGTGATAAAGACCAGAATCTGCGTCAAAAATATCGACACGGTCATGGCGACGATCGCAATCCGGTTGTTAAAAACCAGGGCGATGATAATCAGGATAAAGGGAAATGCCCAAATCGTCAGGCTGGCGGTACTGATAAAGCGGAAGGTCACGACCGGTATCGCAGTTACCAGCAGCACCAGAATAATCCGATTCTGATGCTTGCTCAAAAATGCATTGCGCTGAACCACCTGAATCAATAGGCCCAGCACCAGCAGCAGGCTGCTGAATTGCAGAATCGCCGTCAGATCGCCGCGTTTTTCCAGAAAATACTGCGAAATGATGTTTAACAGACTGCTGGCAATAAACGCCACAGTCAGGTAGTCATAGATCCGTCGGCGGGTGAGGGTATTTAAAATCATTTCATCGGTGCTGGCTGGCGCCATCTTCACCAATCCGTATTTTTTGATCGAATAAAAGATGCACAAAGTCACAATATACATGATATTGGGTAGAATCTGCAGCACCGCAGTGAAGGCCAACAGCTGGCTGAAGACTCGAAAAAGAATCGCCACGCCAAACGAAACTGAAAAGCACCACAAAATAAAGCGGCCCTGCTTTTTCTGCTGCTGATTCGGGTTGTTTCTGGTCCACTCCATAAGCATAACCAGCACCATCAGAATCCCGCCAAAGTAGTAAACATCATAGCCGCGGTCCCAGAAATTATTGGCCGGCACATTCAGCCAGCCATAGGCAGTCCTGACAAAATTATACTGAATGATCGCTAAATCCCGCGACAGCGAAAACACATAAATCAGGCCGGCCGCCGGGGTATAGATCAGTAAATACACCCACCACTGTTTTAACAGCTTATCGCGTTCGGTCAGAATCAAAAAATAATGCAGCAATATCCCCGGAAAGGTGCCCCAACCCAATGCCGATACCCGGCGCCAGAACAAACAGGCTTCCATATCCGGCGCGGATACCGCCAGCGCAAAAGCGACGGCCCAGACGCTTAAAAAGACACACAGTACAAAAAAAACGCGGTAACTTTTTTCTTTTGAATTGATCAAAATGATGTCACTGCCAAAGAAAATATAGCTTCCGCCGATTAAAAAAAATATCAATGAAACCAGTAATGGTAGTATCTCCACAATAGCTGCTCCTTTCCCATGACAGATTTGATCACAAGAATAAAGACGTTATGATTGCTTTGGTATTATACCCATTAATCGTCAAATTTATCACGCGATCAATTTACTAAAAATTGATAGCATTTATGTGCTGAATAAGGTAAAATATCGATAAGTTAGATTATCCTCGCTTGCCAATTATTGGCAACTGCGCTAATTTGACATACTTTTAATGATATACACGGAGGACATTGAAATGGAAATTAAAGATAAGATGCTTGTGCGAAACAATAATATCGAGATTGCAGAAATGGGCGAAGAAGTCGGGATGCTGGATGTTGAAACCGGTAATTATTATATTTTAAATGAAATTGGCACCGATATCTGGGCACTTCTTGAGACACCAACCACTTTCGAACAATTAGTCAATCAGTTGCTTTCAATCTATTCAATTGACTATGACACCTGTGCGCAGGAATCGTTAGCATTTTTAGAAGAAATGATTAATAACAAACTCGTTCGATTAGATTCGATTTGATTTTTATGCTAAATTGCTTGTTAACTTTTCCGGTTTAACGAGTAGCGCATAAACAATCCGAAACGGAGGTAATATGGAAGACGCAAGAGAGATTGCGGCTTTACTGGAGCTCATCTCACTCATACTAAAAAAATGGTGGTTAATTCTTCTATTAACGACCCTGGGTTTTGGGTCGGCCTATTTTTTGACCATACAATTTGTAACCCCTATTTACGAAGCCACGACCGTGTTATTTATCGGCAAGGAAGATCCGGGTTCGGAAAAAGTTGACATTTCACTCGGTCAACTTAATGCCGACAGTCAACTCATTGTGGATTATCAGCAAATTGCGTTAACCCGGTTAGTCATCGAAAAAATCATCCAGGATTTAGACTTGCCGATTTCCTATAAACAATTTCGCAACCTTGTGGTGATTGAAACGATCCAGAAATCACGCTTATTTACTGTTGGCTTCCAGTATTCTGATCCCCAAATTGCAAAACAGGTTTCCGATGAACTGGCGAGCGAGTTGTCAACAGCGGTCCATGAAATCGTCGGCGTAGAAAATGTCCGCATCTTGGATCAGGCCCAAGTCCCCAAACAACCGATTTCACCAAATATATTCAAAAACGCAATAATTGGTGGTTTTTTGGGGTTAATCGCTTCGTTAACGATTATCATTATGCTCTTTTTATTCGATGACACCATAAAAACTGAAGATGAGATTGAAAATCTACTCGGAATCCCTTTAATGGCGAGTATTCCAGAAACAAAATGATAAACGCTTGCGAACAAAAAAGTGCGAAGGTCATTATCGCTTAAACAAAAGAGAATCCTTTCTGATTGATCATTTATCAATCAGAAAGGATTCTCTTTTTGTTTGTTAAATCGTTTTAACTTATTGTCCTGAGACACATCTCAACTGCAACGAGGTGGTTTACAGTTAACAATCCCGCCAGTGAAACAGTCTATTGTGTCCCAAAGATCTCCAAACAGACCAGTTTCAGTCATACTAACTTCAAGTTTCGATACTTCTGGTTTTTTCCATTCTTTCATTTTTTTCTCCTTTCACAGTGGAATTATAACAAAGCATTTTGCGCTTTACCATCGCTTTGCAACATCGTTCATCAAAATCGATTAATCTATTCAGGTAATGTAAATATTATAGCATACAAAACATTAAGCGTCAAGATTTATCAATCATCAGTGGTAATTAATTCCCATAAATGCCGATTTCATCATCTATCGCTTGAATCTGCGCTTTGACGGTAAATCCCTCTAATGGTCTTAACAAACGATAAACCGGAACAGCCATCGCCAGCTCTGAACAAAACTGCAAATGGCTTTTAAGATCCGTATGATTCCCCATCATTTCCTGACGATAGCTATGGGCAATTAAACTATTCAACACCTCACGTTTTTCCAGTCGAACCAGCAATGGTTTCGCCACCTCGGCGGGCGTTATTTCAATCACTGCCTTGAGTGGCCGCACTTGTTGCGAAAATCGTTCCCGGTTATTGACATAAAACTTATCCAGCCGATTGATGATCCGATTTTCGGGATTGTAATCAATTCCCATCCGGGTTACCACATCCTGCCAAATCTTCTGGGAAGGATAGCTCGGAAAAACGCATCTGATCCCATCACATAAGTCGATCCTTGAAACATCATCCGTCAGCAGTTTAAATCCGTTTTCAACAAAACCCGAAGCCAGCGAGCTTTTGCCGGCCCCGGAGTGCCCCACAAGCGTCAGACATGATGAGCCGAGATCCACCGTGCTGCCGTGCAGTGGGAAACTGCCCCGTTGATGCATCAAAAAACCAAACGCTGAACCCAGCAAATATAATTGGATCGCCGAATCTTTAGCGCCCTGTTCTGGTTCGACGATAATCTTATTGCCGTCAATTATTTCATAGGCACCAATTTCTGGTATATAAAAGGTTATGTGTTTTTCTTTTTGTGAAAACCACACGCCCCCTGCTGCAATCCCAAAATATGCCTTATTGATACTACCCTGCTCAATTGTGATTTCATTTAAGTCAAAATCACCTGAATAAGCATCCAACTCAATTTCTGATGTAACATGATAACCAAATATTTTATACTTATACTTCAATGCTCAACCTGCCATTCTTTAATCGATAAACCCGATCACAAATATCAAACAAACTTTCCCGGTGTGTTACCGCAATCAGTGTACATTCCGGATAATACCTTTTTAAATTTTCGATCAATTGATGCTCGGTTTCAAGATCCAGCGCACTTGTCGCTTCATCAAAGATCAATATTGGCGACTTGTGAAGCAAAGCCCTTGCAATCGTAATCCGTTGCGCCTGCCCCTGCGAAAGCCCGATCCCCCGTTCACCCATGATGGTATCTAAACCCATTGGCAAGGCATCAATAAATTCTTTACAACAGGACGCCTCCAGGGCACACTCTAATTCTTTGGCACTGACCTCGTGATTTAAAAGAAAATTATCAAAGATGCTCCCTGAAAAAAGTGTGTTAACCTGAGGAACATAGGCAAAGAAACGCCGTGTGTTTACCCCCATTGTGTACTTTTCACCGGCAGCTGATGCAAGCAGCACTTGGCCAGCATCGGGTTTTGTGAGCGCCAGCAGCAATAAAATCAATGTCGTTTTGCCTTCCCCCGACGGTCCGACAATCGCTATTTTTTCACCGCGTTTGACTTCCATTTCCAACGCTTTGAGAATCGGACGATTTTTTATATAGGCAAAGGCTACATCTTTTAAAATAATCCGCTCCGGCATAAAATCACCTGGCAGATCGTTCTCATTTAGTTGCCAATCATCTTCCAACCACTCCAACTCCTGAATCCGTTCCACTGAAGAGAGCGACGAGATATATTGCGGCATTCCGGTTGCCAAACCCTGGATCGGACCTTGAATTTGACCGACCAGTTGAATAAATGCGGTAAAGGTACCCACCGTGATACTCTGAAATGCAAGGCCATATGTGCCAAATACAATTGCGGCAAAGAAACAAATTTCATACCCCAACGTGATCATAACATTGGATTTGATTGCAATGCTGTTTTTCTTTTTTACGTAATCAAAATGCGTTGCTTGCAGACTGCTGATCTTTTGAAGATTATTGACTAAAAAATTATAGGATTTAAGAATAATAATGTTCTGCAACGATTCATTGATGCTCGCATTCTTTTGGGCATCGGCTTCCTGAATTTTTTTCTGGACAACTTTAAGCTTTTGCCCCATCACCAAACCAAAAACAGCCGTTACCGGTGCCACCAGAAAGGTCAATACTGCCAGTAGCGGACTATAGGTATATACCAATACAAAGGCGACAATAAACTGCAAAACCAGGGCAAACATCTGTGGCAATGTAGTCGTCAGGGCGGTGACGATACTCCCGACATCGCTATAAATCCGCAGGAGCAGATCCCCGGTTTTATATTTGTTCAGATCAAGCCATTTTTTTGAATAAATGTCTGCCAGCAGCTTAATTTGCATCCCATTGCGCATTGTCTCCGCTAATCGGATCGTACTGTAGGAGAGATACGACGAGCCGACCAATTGGACCAATAACAAGACTGCGAACAAACAACCATAAAGGGTTGTCAGTTGAAAGTTGCCGGCCATCGCATTATCAATAAATTTTTTAGTCATCACTGCCAAAAGAATCCCACTCAGTGAAAACGCCGTATTTAACATTACGATTTTTCCAATTGCCAGTCGATATCCCGCTGTCATTTGAAAAAGCCTTGCATGCAAATCCTGATTCAATAAATCTTTTATTTTAGACTTGATCGCCAATTTTAGTTCCATCCTGTTTTACCTGTCTCTCCTGGTGTATAGTACATTGTATAAACAACGGTAAACCCCTCTTTATTCTCATAACCGGTAATCGAATAATCCCCGATCTGGGACCAGGCATGCGCAAGCATGGTACCCTGCTTAGTTTTCATAATACCAAAATACACGGTTGCAGGCAAGCGAAAAACGCGGGCTAAAACCATTGCGGTTAAGGCTTTTTCAAAACACACCGGTTTCCAGAATAAGATTTTTTGATAACGGTTGATTGCGTCGTGGATTATTCTGGCTTTTCTCATTTCAATCTCATTGTCCGATACCGGAGATAAGGCATTGGCATAAAATGTTATGAGTTTTTTAAACGGTATTATTCGAATTAATGCTTTGTTTGTCAGCAAAAGAAATTCAGTGAATTTGTAAAACAAAAAGTATTTAAAATGATATTTCATTCTTCCCATGCCAGGCTATTCCTCATTTGCAAAAATATGTAAAAATGCTGACAGACCGCTGTCAGCATTTTTCTTTTTCTAAACTAAAACTGATCGAAACCTCATATCTTTTTCCCACTCACCAGCGACTAAGCTTTAAGACAGGAACCCTTTGCCATCAAAAGGCGTATCTACCAGCAATGTTCTGTCCATTGTATCCCCAATAATTCCATGCTCGGTTAATACAACCTCTAACTTTTCAACTTTCGGTTGATTCCATTTTTTGAACTCTTTCATCTTGATTCTCCTTTCATAGTATTTATAACAAATCATTTCTGATTTACTATCAAATGATTAAATCGATCTCAATTTAGCAATAACCTTGCATAAAATAATCCAATTTAAAGCCTGTCTTAAATCTTCAAGGTGCGGTGTTTCAAACAGCTCATTGCGGTGTTTTAGAATTTCCTGGATTCTTTGATGTTTGATATAGTAAACAAGTGTTTCGTCGTTGTCTAGAGCCTCTAAATTTTCAAAGAAATCTTTGCGATTATGATACAGTCGTATTACCCAGTCGACACCTTGTCTGCCAAATTTACTATAATTTAACCTGATTTCGTCCGGCACAATGTTTTTCATTGAATCTCTGATTAGTTTTCTTTCAATTCCCTGGCCCACAAACAATTGAAATGGCGATCTCAAACAAAATTCAACAACGCGTACATCTTTAGTCGGGTCTCTGGTTATTAAACCATGATGCAAACCAAACTTCGTATCCGATGTCCCGATTGAACTCAAAAATGCTTCATTAAACAACTCTGAGCCCTCTTCATAAAAATCATTTCTTCTGGCTGCAGGGGTATTCATTCGTTTGGTATTCACTTCATCGATTACTTTGTATTCGTTTAATATACCTTCATTTAGATCTGCCAAAACTGGGTTGTCGCATGTTTTTTTTATTTTTAAGATGCTTCGCCCGATTTTTTTTAATGTCTCCGGGATCTCCATCATCAGGATTTTTTTTAAAACTACTCTTTTTCGCAAATGATATGTTTTGGCAAATGCTTTAACTTCACTTAATATTTCAAAATAGCAGCGATGCTTTTTTAAAGTTTTAATATGGGTCAGAAATCGCCCTCTTGAGATCGTCGCATTTCCAAACTGCCCGGTTAATAGGATTCGACAACCTCGCGCACTTGCTTTTTTATAGCTTTCATTGATCCAGGTTAAATTCCCGATTGGTTTAAACGGCGTTTCAATAATTTCGATCAACTTATCAGCCAGCATCAGGATATCCTGATTTGGACAGTCTAGGTAGTTTGGTTGAATATTTTTAAAATGGCTAACAAAAATTTCGACCATATCTTTTTCGTTTATTATATCGTATTCTTCATTCCAACCCTCAACTTGAAAAAAAGGAATCGACGTAAAACTGTGTAATGTTTTATCGTTTTTAATCAATTCATTTGCCGCAACCGCGGCAACTGCCGTTGAATCCAAGCCACTGCTTAGCGAAACACCAATTTGGGCACTACTTCTGATTCGACATTTTACCGCTTCATTAAAAATTGCTATAAACGCGGCAAGCTCCTTACTTCTAGAAAACTTGGTGCGTTTTTTATCAATGAGTTTCCGGGGATCCCAAAACTTGAGCATACTCGTCTCAGATTGCGAAATCACCAAAGAATGCGCAATTGGGCATTGTTTTATATTATTGTACAATGTCAGAGTAGAATCATAGTCGTCTACGCCATTTGGCAATATTAAATGCGAAATCAACCATTCTTCACATAACATCGCTGATTTATCCTCGGTTATCCTAATCAACGGATTTAAGGTCGTCGAAAATCGAATTGAATTTTCATCTTTTTTATAGTACAAAGATCGGGCTCCCGTATGATCTCGGGTAATGAACAGCTCTTCTTTCTGGCTGTCCCAAACTGCAAAGGCGAAATCACCCAATAAATGCTTTGGTGAATCATAGCCCCATTTCTTATAAGCTTCCAAAACAATAAATCCATCCGTAATAACCTGATCGCTGCTGCTTAATGCTAATTGCTTAATTAAATCATCCCGGTTATCAAGAAT
>CAZEBY010000018.1:0-41396 GCA_964510565.1 uncultured Lachnospiraceae bacterium
CCACCTCTTTGACCCCCATAAAGCCACCATATAAACAGGTCATCGCAATCAGGGTGTAAAAATAATTGACAATCGGATCGGGGTTGGACTGGCTGGCAGAAACCGCCGTCAGGTATTCGTCACGATTGGAAACCCCGGCAACGATGCCGTTATTTAGAGCAGCGGGGTTTTCGGTGATGACGGTGACGATGGTGGCTGAGGATTGGATAAAATCATCGAGAAAACCCCGGATAATGGTCTGGTTAAGGCCAGACTGGTTAACCACCAGGTTAAGATCCGGGTCGAACACCATATAACCGGAGATCTGATTATCGTTGAGCAAGGCTTCGGCTTCGGCCTGGGTGGTGTATTGTACGGCAAACAGCTCATCGGTGCCATCCAGGGCGGTGGTGAACGCCGGGTTGGCGTCGAGTTCAGTATTCTCAACCACGGCCACTGGGACTTTAATAAATTCCTCGGCAGTGGTAATGTTAGAAAGGGCCAGGTTAAATAGGGTGGCCAGTAGAATCGGAAACAATAGCGTCCAGAACATCAATTGCCGGTCTCGTAGGATGCACTTGAGGCGATAGCGATAATTAAATAAAAACATGGCTCCTCCTAATCTCTCAGCTCTTTGCCGGTGATTTCCAAAAAGACATCATTCAGGGTGGGTGGCTCGGAATAGATTTTTCCAATCGTGATACTTTGATCCTTGAGGTGATCGAGAATCGGGATCAGATTATTCTTGCCCCGCTCGGACTTGATCACCAACTGATGGTCGCTCAGTTCAGCCGAAATGATATGGGGCAGGGCCTTAACCGTGTCCAGATCGAGATCCGCGGGATTGAGCAGTTCGAGGTTGATATGCTCCCCGGACTTGATCATTTTCTTTAACTCGTCATTGGTGCCCATGGCAATGATTTTACCCTTGTCCATGATCGCGATGCGGCTGGCGATCTGCTCCACTTCTTCCATATAATGAGAGGTGTAGATGATCGTCGCTCCCTGCTGATTCAGCTTCTGAATACCTTCGAGAATATTGTTGCGGCTCTGGGGATCGACCGCCACCGTCGGTTCATCGAGAATGATCAGTTTTGGCTGGTGGGCAATCCCACAGGCGATGTTTAAGCGCCGCAGCAGCCCACCGCTGAGTTTTTTAGGGTAAAACTTGGTAAAATTGTTAAGCCCCACAAAATCGATGGCCTCGGCCACCCGTTTTTTGCGGGTCGGTTTATCGGCAATGTAGAGACCACAGAAGTAGTCGATATTTTCATAAACGGTCAGCTCATCAAAAACGGCGACGTTTTGCATCACAATCCCGATATCGCGTTTAATATCATAGGCATCCGGTGACATCGGCTGATCGAAAATTTCGATCGTTCCCTTATCGTATTTTAAAAGTGATAAAATACAGTTGATGGCGGTGGTTTTACCCGAACCATTGGGGCCTAGCAGCCCGAGGATTTCGCCTTCCCGGACTTCCAGATTGAAGTGATCCAGAGCGATCAGATCATTGTAGCGTTTAACCAGATTTTTTACGTTGATAACCATTGTTATTCTCCTTTATCGGTGTGCCTGCTTAAACAGCAGCGCAAACATTTTTATAGTGGTTGATGGGTTTATTTTACGCCATTGGCCACTGCTTTGGTAGTGATAAGCCTCCAGATCGGGTATGACAAATGTCACCATTTATGGTAAAGTAGTGATAAAATCATATTACTAACAGCGATACGCTTGATGATAACAAAAATCGGGAAACGATTCTGATAAAGGCAGGTAATGATGAATAAGCTGATTGATAAATTAATTATTTTTGGGTTCTGTCTGGCCTTGTATCTGACCACGGTGGATAATGTGCTGCTGATTGCCCCGGTGCTGGTGGCCGTGATCTTTGCGGCGGCTTCAAGCTATTTAAAAGAAGGGCCGGTGACCGTAGGTTTGTTTATCGGCTATCTGCTAATCGGCTTTTTTGAACCGGTTTATCTCTTGTTTGTGCCGCTGATCGGTTACGATATTCTGATATCGCGCTACAAATGGCTATGGGCCTTGGTGCTGCTGCCAGCCGCAACCGGCTTTGCGGAGTTGAGTGGCACGGCGATGGTGCTGATTCCGGTTTTTGTGCTGGTGGCTTATTTTCTCAAAAAACGGACTCTTTCATTGGATAGCTTAAGACAGGATTACAATGCCCTCCGGGACACCACCCGGGAAACGGCCCTGCAGCTGGAAAAAAAGAATCAGATGCTGCGGGAAAAGCAGGACTACGAACTGAATCTGGCTACCTTAAGCGAACGCAATCGGATTGCCCGGGATATTCATGATAATGTCGGCCATCTGTTGTCCCGGAGTATTCTGCAAACCGGGGCGCTGCTGGCAATTTGTCGCGATCAAGCGACCCGGGAAGGCTTAATCCAAATCAAAGAAACCCTGTCAGAAGCCATGGATAGCATTAGAAACAGTGTTCACGATCTCCATGATGAATCGCTGGATTTGCAGGTGGAATTACAAACCCTGATTAAGAATTTTGAGTTTTGTCCGGTTAAATTCGACTATGATGTCGAATCTCCGCTGGATAAAGAAGTAAAATATTGTTTTATCGCCGTGGTCAAAGAAGCCTTTTCCAACATCATCCGCCATTCCCGGGCCACCGAGGTGGCCGTGACGGTGCGGGAACATCCGGGGCTGATCCAGCTGGTGGTGCAGGATAACGGCAGCGGCGGGGCTAGTCTTTACGGCAGCGGCATTGGGCTTAAAAACATCACCGACCGGGTGGCCGCCTTAAATGGCAATGTCCATATCACCGCGGAGCGGGGCTTTCGGATCTTTATCTCGGTGCCCAGAAATGACACGCAAATAACAGTTTGAAATTAATAAATGAGGGGGAGTTATGAAAATACTTGTTGTCGATGATGACCGGCTGGTCTGTGCATCGCTGAAAACCATTATTGAAGCCGAGGGGGATATTGAGGTGATCGGAATGGGGCACAACGGCGAAGAGGCGATTGCCTTATACCGGAAGCTCAAACCGGATGTGTTGCTAATGGATATCCGGATGGAGGTGAAAACCGGGCTGGAAGCCGCCGCCGCCATCCTGGCCGCCGATCAAGCGGCCCGGATCTTATTTTTAACGACTTTTTTAGATGATGAATACATTATTAAAACGCTTAAACTGGGGGCCAAAGGGTATCTGATCAAACAGGATTTTGAAAGCATCGTGCCCGCCCTGAGAGCCGTCCAGATCGGTCAGAGCGTCTTTGGGCAGGATATTGTGACCAAGATTCCGGGCCTGATCAATCAGCAAGAACCGCGGCCGTTAGACAGTTTTGATTTGAGTGAGAAGGAGCGGGAACTGATCGATCGGGTCGCCCAGGGGCTCAGCAATCGCGAGATTGCCGAAAGTCTGTATTTAAGTGAAGGAACCGTACGAAACCGCATCAGTGTAATCTTGGAAAAACTAAATCTCCGGGATCGGACCCAGCTGGCGATTTTTTTCTACAAGAATCTGGCCTGAGGGGAAGATACCCAAAAATAAAATAACGAGAAAGAGGTAATAATGAGAAGTTCTGCAGAGCATTTTCAAGGCCGGTTCAGATTTTTAGTCAATGTTGTTTTAATCGTTTTACAAATGATCCTTATTGGTTTGATTGTTCTCCAATTTTCCGAAGTCGCACTTTATGGCTATTGGTTATTTGAAGGGCTGGCCATTCTGGTGGTGCTGAATATTGTCTACCGCAAAAAGACCGCTGCCTATAAGATTTCCTGGATTATTTTTGTGTTAGTTTTTCCGGCGGTAGGGATTGTCCTTTACCTGATCTGGGGACGGCAGCGCGTGCCCCAAAAATCACAAAAACGCTGGGATGCAGTGAATCAGCGGACCTTCTTAAAACTGGAACAAAACCAGGCTGTTGTTGCGGCCATTGACGACAAGGGCATCAGAAAACAGGTCGAGCTGGTCCATCGGCTCAGCGATCTGCCGGTTTGGCAAAATACCAGTACGACCTATCTGAAGCTGGGCGAGGAGATGCATCGGGCCAATCTGGAGGCGATTAAAACCGCTGAAAAATTTATTTTTCTGGAGTATTTTATTGTCACCGGTGGGAAAATGTACGACGAGCTGATGGCGGCCCTTTATGAAAGAGCGGCGGCCGGTGTCGAAATCCGGATGATGGTCGATGAGATGGGCAGTCTGTCGACTTTGCCCAAAGATTTTTATCAAAGCTGCGCGGCCCATCAGATTAAAAGTATACCTTATAATCCCTTTTCGCCCTCCTTATTTAAATTTATCAGCTTTCGGGATCACCGCAAGATGACCATTGTCGATGGCCGGGTGGCGATCACCGGCGGCATCAATATTGGGGATGAATACATCAATGAGAAGCAGCGCTTTGGTCATTGGAAGGATATGGCCATTCGTCTCGAAGGGGCGGCGGTTTTTAACCTGACCACGATGTTTATCAATATGTGGGATTATTCCACCGGGGCGGTTTCGCAACTGGAGGCCTTTAAAGGGACGGCGATCCCGGAGGCTGGCAAGGAACTGGTGATGCCGTTTTGCGACGGTCCGATGAACCCCCGCAATCCGGCAGTCAACACCTATATGACAATTTTTGCCAACGCCAGGGATTACCTTTATCTGACGACCCCGTATCTGATTCTTGATACTGATCTGACCAATTGTATTTTGCTGGCCGCCCGCAGCGGGGTGGATGTGCGGATTATCACGCCGGGGATTCCCGATAAAAAACTGGTTTATGCCACCACCCGAGCCTTTTATGGAGAGCTGCTGGCCGAGGGGGTGCGGATCTATGAATACACCCCGGGCTTTATTCACGGCAAGGTGTTGGTCAGCGATGATCAGGTGGCAATTGTCGGCTCGATCAACATGGACTACCGCAGTCTGACCTGGAATTACGAATGTGGGACCTGGATTAGTGGTTCCCCAACGGTACAGGAGATCAAGGCTGATTTGCTCAATTGCATCCGTGTCAGCCGGGAAGTACGTTATTCCGATTGGCAAAAAATTCCGTTTCTAAAAAAGGTGGGGCAGTCGGTATTAAGAATTATGGCACCCTTGATGTAGCCGAAAAAAGGAAAGGAAAGAAGATGAAAATATGCGCAATTCAAATGCAGGTAGTCCTTAAACAGCTTGAAACCAATTATCGCAATGCCGAACTTTTGCTCCGCCGGGCCGCGGCCGCCGGAGCGGATGTGGCGGTGCTGCCGGAAATGTGGAGCGGTGGATTTGTTACGGATGATCTCGATCAGCGGTTGGCCGATGTCGATGGCCAACGGGCTAAAGCGTTTTTTAGCCGACTGGCCGGGGAATTGCAGATCAATATTGTCGGTGGCTCGGTAGCCACTAAAAAAGGCGCGGATTTTTTTAATACCGGTTATGTGGCTAACCGCCAGGGCGAGATTATCGCTGACTACGACAAGGCCCATTTGTTTAGTTATGCCGGCGAGGATACGCGTTTTTGTGCCGGCAATCAGCTGGGCACCTTTTCGCTTGATGGGATTCCCTGCGGTATCATGATTTGCTACGAGATCCGCTTTCCTGAATGGGCCAGAAAACAGGCCCTGGCCGGCACCAGAGTGCTGTTTGTCCCGGCCGAGTGGCCCTTGCCCCGGGTGAATCACTGGCGGGTGCTGAATCAGGCCCGGGCTATCGAAAATCAGTTTTTTGTGGTCGCCGTCAATGGCTGTGGCGCAGCCGTTAAGGATCAGCAGAACGCCGGCAACTCGATGATCATCGATCCGCTCGGCCAGCTGCTGGCTGATGCCGGAGCCGAACCCGAAGAAACAGTGATCATCGCCGATGTGGATCTGGTCAAACTGGATCAAATCAGAAAAAGTATGACAGTATTTAAAGATCGGCGCCCCGAGCTTTATTAAAAAAGCCGCCCAATATCGAAGCAAAAAAGGACGCGTTACCAGATAGCGGGTCTTTTTTTGCAGGTCTTTAATCATGCCAGCTGAATTGTTTAAAATTACTTTTCCCGGGTAAGATGACCAAGAGGATAAAAAACACGATAACCGGCTTGTTTGATTGAAGAAGTGCGGTTGGGGCGAACATTTTTTAAAAGGAGGCAAAAAATGAATAGGATTAGAAAACAAGTCTTTTGTGGGTTGATTATTTTAAGTCTGTGTATCGGTCTACAGCCAATCGGAGTTTTGGCCGAAGAACAGGAGCATGCTGCCGGATTAATCGAAAATCAGGTCGTCGAAGCGATGGATGAAAGTCAGGTCCTCACTGACGGGACTGAAAAACCGGAAATTTCAACTGACAGCGTTCACTCGGGCGACTATTGGTATGATGATATTGTAGGCGGGATCAGGATTGTCGCCTATACCGGAAGCGGTGGAAATGTCGATATCCCAGCGACGATTGATGGTAAAAGCGTTCTCGAAATTGGCACCGATGCATTTTTCGGAAAGGCAAACTTAACCGGTGTTAATCTACCAAACAGCGTCAGAAGTCTGGGGATGCGTTCGTTTTACAATTGTCCCCAGCTGGATTCGGTTTTTTTAGGCAACGGTTTAACTACCATAGGTAACGGTTCTTTTTGGGGAGCCCAGGCGCTGACTAACATCATTATCCCCAGTTGTGTCACGACCATTGGTTACGCGGCCTTTGCCAATTGCAATGCCCTGACTAAAATTACTATTTTAAACAACACCCTGGTTTTTGACGGACAGGTATTCGGAACGATTCCCCACGTGACCATTTACGGCTATGCCGGTTCGACTGCCGATTCCTATGCCTATGCCAATACGCGACCCTTTGTGAGCCTGCCGCCTTCCTATGTGGATGTGTACTACTCTACCCATGTCCAGAATGTCGGTTGGCAGAGTTCTAAAAAGAATGGCGAAATCAGCGGTACGGTTGGTCAGGGGCTGCGACTGGAAGGAATCAAAATTCTGGTCGATAATAGCGAAGTCAATGTGGTGATCCAATATCAGACCCATGTTCAGAATATCGGCTGGCAACCGATGGTCAGTAACGGTGCCCTCAGTGGAACGACCGGTCTGAGCTTGCGTCTCGAAGGAATCCGGATTGAGCTCGATGGGGTCGATGTTGGTAAATATGATGTCTATTATCGTGTTCATGCCCAGAATTATGGCTGGCTGGATTGGGCAAAAAATGGCGCCAGTGCTGGTACCGAAGGAATGAGTCTGCGGCTGGAAGGAATCCAGATCATGGTTGTCCCAAAAGATTCGGCGGCCCCGGGAGCTACTGCCGTTCCGTTTGTCGGCATTTTATAATAAGACGAAATTAGAAAATATAAGAAAATTGAATGAGAAATAATAAATTAACGCCAACTGCAAAATAAAAAATAAAAAATAATTTTTTTAAATATTTGTGTTAATTATAAATAATAGGGGTAAAAACAATATCGTAGTGATAACTGTGTAATTTCACACCAGTTGGGGTGTGATGTACGCAGAAAAAACAATTCTCTTGAAAGGAGGAATAGTGAAGTGAAAAAGATGTCGAAATTGATGGCTTTGTTGTTGGTTGTGATGATGGTGTTAATGTTGGTGCCGGTATCAGCCTTTGCCGAAGAAGAAGTTGTGGCAGAACCCACACTGGTTGTTTTAGAAGTTGAGGGAGCGCCGGTTGATGAGGTGCTAAATACTGCAGTTGAAACGCCGGTGGTTGAAGCACCAGCAGCAGTTGAACCAGCAGCGGTTGAAGAACCAGCAGCGGTTGAACCAGCGGCAGCTCCAGTTGCCGAAACCCCAGTCGTTGAAGCAGCAGCCCCAGTTGCTGAAGAACCAGTCGTTGTTGCAGCAGCAGCAGACGAAGGAACCATTCAGGTTGAAGCAGTTAAATTAGAACTATGGCGTGATGCAATCACATTTGTTAATGTACTTGCTGCTGCCGTTGGCGCTGATTACTCTTATGATGCTGTAACTAACATTTTAACCCTTAATGGTTTTGTCGGAAAACAAGTAGTTGCAGAAGATATGGGCAGTAATTTTGCCATGGTTCTTAAAGGCGAAAACGTAGTTGCAAATAACACCGGTTGTGCAGTTGATGTAACCGGCAACTTGACCATGAGCGGACCTGGCGAACTGATCGCCGTAGGTTGTCCCGCTGCCATTCAGGTAAAAGATGGCAATCTCGTTATGAATGATGGCGATTATGAACTTTATGCAGCAACCAACGTTGGTGATGTTTATGGAGCTCAAGTTATTAATGGTGATTTAATCATTAACGACGGTTGGGTAGATGCAACTGTTACCAACACTGGAGCTGGTCAAGCCATTGGCCTCTGGGCAAGTAATGATGTAACCATTAACGGTGGCGATATTGATGTCATCACTGACTCAGTCAGTGGAGATAGCGTGGGCATTTGCGCAGAAGACGATCTTATCGTTAAAGGCGGATACACAACAGTACGTTCAACTACCGATACTGGCGTAGCAACTGCATTATGGGCAGGGAGCTGGGTTGTTATCCGAGATGGTATCCTGGATCTTTGTGCTTCAGGTGGCGTTGATCCTTTAGCTATCTATGGTGGCGAAGGTGTTTGGATTAGCCCTTGCTACGGTAAGGTAGATCTTACTGCTTCTTGTCTGTATCTCGTACCACATTGTGGTTGCCATTGGAAACATTGTAAAACTTCTAACCCCAAAACTGGTGCTCAGGATATGGGTCAGGATGCTTTAATGGCTACAATGGGACTGCTGGCATTAATGGGTATGGCTTATCTGATCAGCAAAAAAGAAAGCAGAGCATAAGTCACACGTTTTTTTAAAGACAGCGGGATAACGACTTCAAATCAATGATTTGAGTTTGACTATCCGCTACTAAAAAAGAACTCCAATTTCTGGTCGAATCGTCAAGATAAAATCGGAATGAGGAGTTCTTTTTCGTTTGCAAAGGGCTAAGTTGTGATTTTTATCATTATTTCAATAGCCAGGCATATTTTGGATACTTTAGGGTATACAAATGATAGTGTTGTCGTTTGTAAAAGGTAGTTGAAAGGGTAAATCGCATGAAAGACAGTTTTCACAAATCCGTTATTGATCACTCGCCTGTGGGGTATGCTTATCATAAAATTATCTGTGATGAAGCAGGAAAACCCTGTGATTACAAATATATTGAAGTCAACCCGGCTTTTGAAAAACTGACGGGACTTGTTGCTGCGGTCATCATCGGAAAACGAATCACAGAGGTTTTGCCGGCGATTATCAATGACGTCTTTGACTGGATCGGGTTTTATGGAGAGATTGCCTTAAATGGCGGGAAAAAAGAGTTTGAGCAGTTTACCGCCGCCCTCAATATTTGGTATCGGGTGATTGTCTACTCCCCGGAAAAGGGTTTTTTTATCACCCACTTCGTCGATATTTCCAAAGAGAAGGCTCAGCTGGAGGAATTGAATAATTTTTTTGAACTGAACTTGGATTTTTTATGTATTGCCGATATGGATGGGCATTTTATCAAGGTGAATAAGGTCTGGGAAGAGGTGTTTGGTTACAGTAGTGAAGAGTTGACCCAAACAAAATACCTCGACTTCGTCCATCCGGATGATGTGCAGGTCACCCGGGAGGTTATGGAAAAACTCAGTGAACAGAATCCGGTTGTCAATTTTACCAATCGCTATCGCGCCAAAGATGGGAGCTATCATTGGATCGAATGGAATTCCCGGCCCCAGGGAAAGCACATCTATGCTGCAGCCCGGGATATTACCGCCCGGAAAAAGCTTGAACAGCGCCTTGAGAAACGGATGTTGGAGTTGACCAGACCAGCGGAAGATTGTGGTGATATTGATTTCAACGAATTGATTGACATCGATATGATCCAGAAATTACAGGATGAATTTTCTGATGCCACCGGGGTGGCATCGTTAATCACCCGGACCGATGGAACGCCGATCACCAGACCTTCAAATTTTACCCGGCTTTGTCAGGAAGTTATCCGCAAGACAAAAAAGGGATGCGAAAACTGTTACAAGTCCGACGCGGCTATTGGCGCGTATTCGGCAGATGGTCCGATTATCAAAAGCTGCCTGAGCGGGGGTTTGTGGGATGCCGGGTCAGCCATTATGGTCGGTGGCAAACACGTCGCCAATTGGCTGATCGGTCAGGTCAGAGATGAAGAATTAAAAGAAGAACAATTGGCGGCCTATGCCCGGGAAATTGGAGCTGATGAACAAGCGGCCGTGCAGGCCTTTCGGGAAGTTCCCCAAATGTCGTTTGAGCGTTTTGAAAAAATAGTCAAGCTGCTTCATACCATTGCCAATCAGCTCTCGAATCTGGCTTTTCAGAATTTGCTGCAGGCCCGTTTTATTAATGAAAAGCGGCGCAATGAAAAGGAAATATTGTATCTCAGTTACCACGATTATCTAACCGGGCTTTATAATCGCCGTTACTATGAGCAGGAACTGGCAAACCTCGATCAACCCAAAAACCTGCCCTTAACACTTTTGCTGGGCGATGTCAATGGCTTAAAATTGATTAACGATACCCTGGGTCATCTGATGGGGGATGAACTGTTGATCAAGACGGCCCGGATTATCAGTCGGGTATGCCGAAAAGAGGACATTGTCGCCAGGCTAGGTGGGGATGAATTCATAGTTATTCTACCCAATACAGCAGGACGGGTGGTTGAAGAAATCATCGAAAAAATCAAAAACCTGGCTGCCGCCGAAAAAGTTGGCGAAATGGATGTTTCCATTTCGTTTGGTTATCAAACAAAGCTAAGTGCAGAACAGCGTATCGAAGAGGTTTTTAAACAGGCAGAAGATGCGATGTACCGTCATAAGCAAAACGAAAGCAGATCATTGCGAATTATGCGATAACAAAAGCCCACCGTTTTTTCGCGGTGGGCCTTTGCATTATTTTAAATTTTGTATAGGCTATCTTTAAACTTCCAAATGACGGGGATAGGTAAAATCCTTTTCCATTGCTAAAAAGACATAGCCTTCAGCCTGGAGGGTTTCAATTACAATCGGCATGGCTTGCCGGCTGGATTCTTTGAGTTCGGCATGAGATAAAACAACCGAAACATCATGTTCCCGACAGCTTTCAATGATTGATTGGGCAATGACATCACTTGGCGGCGGATCCGCACAACCGTCGCTTGAGGTGACGTTCCAATCGCTGTAATTCCAGCCCCGGCTGACTATGCCCTGAACACAGGCTTCATTGGCATTGGTTGATCCGCCTGGGAAACGGAAGATATGGCTGCTCTCGGTTTGACCGGTAATTGTTTTCTGATACTGATCCAACAAGTCGACGTCAGCAAAAAAAGCTTCCGGGTTACTATAAAGACTGTAATCGTGACTGCTGGTATGATTGGCCAGGGTATGGCCTTCAGCAACAATCCGGCGATATATCGCTTTGGCGTTATCATTATCATGCAGGGTTGTAAAGAAGGTGGCTTTGACATCATATTCATTGAGCATATCCAGTAGCTCGGCGGTATGCTCGTTGGGTCCATCATCAAAGGTTAAAAAGACTACCTTGATTCCATCAGTATCGCCGCTGCGCAGACGGGCCTTGATATCGGATAGTGGATCGGCATTATTCGTCTTTCCGGTAGCAGTAGTTTTGTTATTTTGGGTAACGGGACTGTTAACTGCCGTTGTTTCTGATTTTGGGGCACTGCTTACAGACGAATTGGCAGCAGAAGTCTGCAGAATTTGTTTTTGGGTATTGAAAATCTCAGCCATCTTATTAATCAAAAAAAACAGTGACATGGTAACCATGACGAGGATAATAAGACTCATTGCCGATACGGTCAGGAAACGTGGCAAGTTTTTTATTTTTAATTTTGGGGTGTTTTTTCTTCTCATTACTACCTCGGTTTGATAAAAATCAGTTGATCGGCCAGTATCGTCTGGGTTTTCCCGTCTAGAATTTATTGTAGCAGAAATCAATCCTAATGTGTAATTTATTTCTTGTTTTTTTGAAATTTTATGGAAAACTTTTAAAGTGACAAGCTTGATTGAAATTGAGACTACGTCAGGCGGAATACAGATAGTCGGGAAATGTAAAACGATTTCAAGTTAAAGCCTCAGTCAGAAACAGGGTTGAATTTAAACCGAGCCTATGATAGGCTGTTTTTATTTGAGGAGAAGATGCATGGACATAAAAGTAGTAATCAGTCAGATGCTGACGTTGTTTCTAATTTTGGCACTCGGTTATCTTGCAGCAAAGAGAAAGGTGGTTAGTCCGAATTTCGGGGCACAGCTATCAAATTTTATTTTAAGCATCACCCTGCCCTGTATGATGCTGGCTTCAGTAGCAACCATGCCCGCAGATACCAATCAAAAAGATGTGCTGATGATGTTTGTAATCTCAATTCTTTTTTATCTGGTGATGCCGTTCATTGCCTATATGATTGCCAGAATCCTGATGGTGAAAAAAGAAGACCGGCAATTATATATGTATATGACCATCTGGTCCAATGTTGGTTTTATGGGCTTTCCAGTGATCGCGTCGATTTTCGGCGAAGCTGCAATTTTTTACGCTACGATCTTTAATCTGATTTTTAATGTCAGTAATTTTACACTTGGTATTATGCTGATGTCAAAGGAAGGCCGAAAAGCCCTGGATTTTAAAAAGTTTTTATCTCCGGGAATGCTGTCTTCAATTGTTGCCGTGATCATGTTTGCTGCCCACTTAAGATTGCCGGAGCTTCTTAATGATACGCTGAGAAGTCTGGGAAGTACCACCTCGCCCCTGGCGATGATTGTCATTGGCATTGCTCTATCGGGCATCTCGGTTAAAAGCGTCTTTACCGAGATCAGGTTGTATCCCTATCTAATAATCAAGCAGATTCTGCTGCCCTTATTGGCTTGGCTGATATTAAGAAATATGATTGTAAACCCATATTTATTGGGAATTGTGATTGTGATTATCGCCATGCCGGTGGCCACTTCAGCCGTACTTTTTGCCAACCGCTATGAAAACAATGTTGAGCTAGCAACAAAAGGGGTCTTTATCACGACTCTGGCTTCAGTGGTAACCATTCCCCTGATCAGTTATCTGTTGATGTGAGTCGAATAGTCCGATTCAGAAACCCGATCCCAGCGATTTTTAAATTTTAACGAATTTTAAAAATTATAACAGCTACGGTTATTTGAGAAAACAATATATTTATCCGAAATAATGTGCTAGAATAATTAATAATTTAGTGGAGACTAAAAATGATTTCCACAGAAAACGGAGAAAATGATATGATCGAATTAACAGCAGTATTGGATCTGGCAGATAAAAGTGGTTTTACCCGAGCAGCAGAATTGGAGGTGGCTAGCATAAATCTAAATCCCGAAGTCAGACAGATGTGTGCCGATAACAAGTGTCAGATCTATGATACCAACTGGGCTTGTCCGCCGGGATGCGGCTCTTTGGATGAGTGCCAAAAAAAAGTCGAAAATTACAAATATGGGGTGATTGTTCAGACAACCGGTGAACTGGAAGACAGTTTTGATTTTGAGGGGATGGAAGAGATCAAAGAAAAGCATAATGCCAGTTTTGACCGCTTGGTGAATGCATTATTTGATAAAAAAGCCGATATGCTGCCCTTGGGCGATGGCTGCTGTTCCCTCTGTGAAAAATGCAGTTATCCAGACGAACCCTGTCGTTTTCCTGAGAAAGCCTTTTCATCGATGGAAGCCTTTGGGATTCTGGTCAGTGACCTGTGCAAATTGAATAATCTGGAGTATTACTATGGACCCAATACCCTGACCTATGTTGGCTGTGTGCTTTTTAACTAAACGATTAACTGTGCTTGATCATGCGAATCAGGCATGTCTGAAACAAGCGCTCCTGCTACTGACTGGTAATAAGCTGGTCAGTAGCAGGAGCGCTTGTTTTAGGTTGATCGAGCGCAGCGGGCAAGCGTGACAACAGCTAATTAGTAAATATGTTTAATTTGCTAATTAGTAAAAAACATATATTTTATAAATAATTGTTGACAGAAACTTTAAATTAATTTAAAATTGCATTATCGATAAAAAGAACAAAGCCACAAAAGAACGAAGTGAAGGCAGGATAAGAACGCAACATGTAATCGCTGTCATCGATTAAGAAAATTGATCTGATTTAACCCAGACAGCCGGAATATTGCGGGGAAGATACCTGAACAGACAAGGAACGAACGTCGCCGAGTCAAACAATGATCGCTTTATCAACTCACAAAAAAATTTGGAGGTATCAGAATGTTAACAAAAAGGCAGAATGTGTTGGAAACCATCCGGGGTGGAAACCCCGATCGCTTTGTAAAACAATATGAGTTTATGAATATTGTTATGGAAGCTCCAATTGGTGTGATGTGTGGACCGGGACAGACCATTAAAAATGGCTGGGGCATTACCTTTACCTGGCCGGAAGGTCAGTTGGGTGGCTTCCCGATACACGACGATGAACATAAGGTGCTAAAAGACATTACCGATTGGCGCAATCAGGTAAAAGCCCCAGCAGTCGTAACTTCAGATGAAGCCTGGGCGGCGGCAGTTGCTCATGCGAATGCCATCGATCGTAATGAAGAATTCGTAACCGCCTTTGTAGCACCGGGAATATTTGAAATGACCCATCATCTGATGAGCATGGAAGATGCCCTGATGGCTCTTTATGAAGAACCGGAAGACATGCATGATCTGATTGATTATCTGGTTGACTATGAATTGGCATACGCCAAAGAAATGATCAGCCGCCTCCATCCGGATTGTATTTTCCATCATGATGACTGGGGCAGCCAACGGTCTTCCTTTGTTTCACCGGAAATGTTTGCCGAGTTTTTTGTACCAGCTTATAAAAAAATCTATGGTTTCTATAAGGATAACGGGGTCGAACTGATCGTGCACCATAGTGATTCCTATGCAGCGAACCTCGTGCCGGCGATGATTGAAATGGGGATTGACATCTGGCAGGGAGTTATGACAACCAACAATGTCCCGGAACTGATTAAAAAATACGGTGGCCAGATCTCCTTTATGGGTGATATTGACAGTGGCGTGATTGATTTCCCGGGTTGGACTCCCGAAATCATTTTTGAGAAAACAAAGGAAGCCTGTGAACGCTGTGGCAAGCTTTACTTTATTCCCGGAGCCAGTCACGGCTTGAATTTCGGCTGCTTCCCGGGGGTTTACGAATCAAACGACGAAGCCATTGATAAGATGAGCAGTTTAATGTTTTGAGTAAACCTGAATAATAGAATATAGAAAAGCGAAAAGGAACCCGTTGTGATTGCACAGATTTACAGCGGGTTTTCAATTTTTTTGTAGGGCGATGTGAGATTATTTAATTAATCCTCAGAGCGGGAGATCATGACTAACCAGGCAAAAGCTTGAAACTGATAATAACGCTTGTCAGAGAGTGCATTAATCTCTATAATAAATACAAGTAAATATCAATAAAAATGATGATTCAATCGCCGGGGCTGAACAATAATGGAAAATTGGATCAGCGTAAATACCGCAAAAAGAGTGAAAAGGGAGTTAAAAATGAGTTTTGAGTTGATCCAGGAAATTCCGTCACCAAGTGAAATTTTAAAGATGATGCCGCTGTCAGAAGCCGGTAAAAAAATAAAAGCGGAACGGGACCAGATGATCCGTAATGTTTTCGAAGGAAAAGATGATCGCTTTATCCTGATTATCGGGCCCTGTTCGGCCGATAATGAAACGGCGGTAATTGATTATGTAGGTCGTTTAAGTGTACTTCAGAAAGAGGTGGAAGATAAGATCATTATCATTCCCCGAATCTATACCAATAAACCGCGAACCACCGGGGAAGGCTATAAGGGGATGCTACACCAGCCGGATGCCAATAAAAAGGCCAACATGGTCGAGGGGATTAAAGCGATCCGTCAATTGCATATCCGTTCAATTGAAGAAACCGGCTTATCCTGTGCTGATGAAATGCTGTATCCGGAAAACTATGCCTATCTGGAGGACCTGCTGAGTTATGTGGCCATTGGTGCCCGGTCGGTGGAAAACCAGAAACATCGTTTAACGGTTTCCGGTCTGGAAATTCCGGTGGGAATGAAAAACCCCACCAGTGGGGATATTACCGTGATGCTTAATTCGATTCAGGCAGCCCAGGTCGGTCATACCTTTATCTATCGGGGCTGGGAGGTAAAAACCTCAGGGAATTCTTTGGCACACGCCATCATGCGGGGTTCGGTGGATCAGTATGGCCGAAATTATCCCAATTATCATTATGAGGATATCATGCATCTGATTAAACTCTATGAAAAACGAAGTCTTTCCTGTCCGGCAGTGATCATTGACTTGAATCACGCCAATTCCAACAAGCGCTTTAGCGAGCAGCCCCGAATTGCCCGAGAAGTGCTGCGTAATCGCCATTACGATGCCGAGTTGAAAAAATATGTCAAGGGTCTGATGATCGAAAGCTATATTGAAGAAGGCAATCAGCCGGTGGATGGCGGAGTTTATGGCAAATCAATTACTGATTCCTGTTTGGGTTGGAAGGCTTCGGAAGAATTGATTCGTACCATTGCCGAAAAAGTATAAAAAGCTAATATGCTCTGGAAATAGAAAAAATAACAAGGCTGGTTTTTGAATGGCGAGAAACCAGCCTTGTTTTCATTGTTTAATGAACTGTATAATCGAACAGCAGCACTGTTAATTTGCGAAGTTGTAGAAAACAATTTTTAAAAATTCAATCAAGAAACATATTAATGATCAGATTAAATTTATCCGGGCTTTGAAACATTAAACCGTGTCCTGCTTCAGCAATGAGAATAAGTTTGGAATTAGGGAGTTTACTGGCCAGATAGGTGGCATTTTCCGAAGGTAGAATCAGATCATCTTTTCCGTCAATGACCAGAGTATCGTGCTTAAGAAAGGGTATGCGATTGCAGGAACCTTCCCATTTATTGATGGCGGCAGCCTGTTTGAGGATGGTCTCGGGATTCATATTCCCCAGTGGTCGTTGAAATATTTCCCGAATGCGATCCTGGTTGTATTTTATCCAGTCAGCCGGGAAGATCAGCCGTAACCACTCATAGCCTTTTTCAGAAGGGGTGCCCAGGGTGTTTTCAAGACGGGATAGAACCTGAGGCTCAGGAGGAAAAATTTCCGGATGGCACAGGGAAGCGTAAAGAATTAATTTTCTGACCTTTTCGGGATGATTTAAGGCCAATTCCTGAGCAATCGATGCGCCCATTGACCAGCCCAGAACGTGGGCTTTTTCAATATTTAAGGCCAGCATCAATTCATAGGTGTCTTCAGCAAATTGCTCGATCGTAAATTCCTTAAGACCGGCGCTGGTTTTGCCAATGCCGCGATTATCAAAAACGATGACCTTATATTTTTTTGACAGGGAACGCAGGAGCCGTTCCTCCCACAGATTCATGGTAGCGCCATACCCCATAATTAAGAGTAACGGATACCCGGAACCGTAAATCCGGTAGTTCATGTCAATGTCTTCAACTCTTACCATTGCATCACCTCTCTGTACAAAACTAATAACCATATATATAATACCCATTAAGCAGATATTTATCAATAAAAGGCGATAAATATTTAAAAAAAAGATCTGAACTACGTTTTTAAAATGGCATGATAAAGCCAAATGGCCTTTTTACAAAAGCTTTACAAACGTTTACAGCATAGCCGTTTACTTTTATCAAAAACGTGTTACAATATAATTGAATCAAGGATCAACCAATCTTTTTCCAATTGAATGACAGGATCATTGAAAAGTAAATAATCACTTGACTGAATAATAAAATCAGGGAGAACATGATCGGATTAGGAATAAGACGAAGGGATCGTTCAATGAAATGATTTTATTGATCATCGACTCTACGATGGAAGATTCTCAATAAGAATCAAGAAGTACATTGTTAATCACCGTCAGATTTATTGGCGATCGGTATTCACATTATGATAAAACATCTATACAAAAGATGTGGTCATAACAAAAATAATAGATCAAGAATAGGTAATCGACGTGAGAAGAGAAATGATTTTCAATTGAAATTCAGAGAAACAAAAGGGAGAAATTTGGACGAAAGAACAGATTGTTCAGAAATTTATGAAGCTGATAGAAACTGGAAAAGTTAATTACTTGAAAGGATAATAAAAAGCGGAAAAAAAGTAAGATAATCCCCAAAACCAGGTGAGAGGTTTACATTGGAAAATTGAATAGGAAGATTTTTGATAATCCGAAAGGGGTGAGTCCCAAAAAATGACAACTGAGATTGTAAGCTGAGGCCGATTTTACAGAGAAATTTGTGAAATCGGCTTTCAGTATTTTTGGGAGCGAAATAGCAGCCAAAGCAGAAAAAAACTCTAAAATTGATGAAAGAGTGCTAGTGCATTTGAAATAAAATTTTCGAACAGGTTTGTATCAACACCGTTGGGGTAAAAAAAGAAATAAATATGGTTGGGAGAAATAAGATGATTGATGATCTCAAAAATGGTTTATTTGATATCCGAGCGGATCAGTTGGATGCCGATGCAATCCATCAAAGCGTTTTATCTGGTGTTAAGCTAAAGGGTGCTCCCCTGATTATTTTATTTTGTGCAATTATTGTGGCTTCCGTGGGTTTGAATACCAATTCCACGGCGGTCATTATTGGTGCCATGCTGATTTCGCCACTGATGAACCCGATTATTGCGATGGGTTACAGTCTGGCGACCTATGACGGACTGCTGCTGCGAAATGCTGCCCTTAATTTTATCATTCAAATTATTATTGCTCTGATCGGAGCTTCCATATATTTTGCACTGACTCCGATTCATGAGCCAACCAGTGAATTAATGGCTAGAACCGGGCCGTCGTTTTTTGACATGCTGATCGCCTTTTTTGGTGGGACGGCAGGAGTTATCGGCATTACCAGAAAGGAAAAGACTAATGTTATTCCCGGGGTAGCAATCGCGACGGCGCTGATGCCGCCGATGTGTACCGTTGGCTATGGGATTGCCAACAGCGATCCTGATTATATTTTTCCGGCTGCTTATTTATTTCTGATTAATGCTTTTTTTATCATGCTGGCAACCTTTGCCTTTTGTAAACTGCTACAGCTCAAACAGGCGGCAGTGGTTAAGGAGCGGTTCAATAAAATCATCAAACGAGGCATCATTATCGGGATGATACTGATTACCATCCCGGCATCAGTATCGGCAATTTATGTCTCGGTGGATTCGATAATGGATAATTATCTAACGAGTAAGGTCGAGTCATTTGTCAATTCCGAAGTCAATTCCTCAACCACTACCACGATGAGAGCAACTATTGATCCGGCAAAGAAAAATTTGCGGCTGGATTTGGTTGGGGATGTGTATGCTCCGGAGCAGATTGAAAGGATGAAAACGAGTATGGTAGACTATGGATTGGAAGGCTACACCCTTGAAATCGTTCAGGACATCCGCATCACTCTTTACAATTATTTTGAAAAAGCAAACAGTACCGGGCTTCTGGAAAGTGAGATTGTCATTGTGTAAAATACGCGACAGTTATCTGAATGGAATAAGACAATAAAAACAGCCACCTGATCAAGTTTTGATCAGGTGGCTGTTTTTTAGATAGAATTTATTTTGTCATTAAATAATTATGACAAGCTCGGGCGGCTTCGCGGCCTTCACTGATGGCCCAGACCACCAGACTCTGGCCGCGGCGGATGTCGCCGGCAGCAAAGATATTGTCGACACTGGTCTGATACACGCCGTAATCGGCTTTGACATTGGAGCGGCCATCGCGTGTTAGACCGAGTTGGTCAACCAACAGGTCGTCCGGTCCCAGAAAGCCCATCGCCAGCAGAACCAGATCAGCCGGCAACACTTTTTCGGTCCCTGGGATTTCCTTCATCGTCATCCGTCCGGTTTCATCGGCCAGCCACTCGATTTCCACTGTATGCACCTCTTTCACATGACCATTGGCATCGCCAACGATTTTTTTTGTGGTGGTGCAGTATTGTCGAGGGTCATTGCCAGAAAGGGCGACCGCTTCTTCCTGACCATAATCCAGCTTATAGGTTTTGGGCCATTCCGGCCAGGGGTTATTGCTAGCCCGGGTTTCTGGTGGTTTTGGCATAATTTCCAGCTGCAGCACACTTTTACAGCCGTGACGGATCGAGGTGGCGACACAGTCGGTACCGGTATCACCGCCACCGATAATGATCACATGCTTGTCCTTGGCGGAGGTATAGTTGCCATCGGCCAGGTTGGAGTCCAGCAGGCTTTTGGTATTGGCTGACAAAAAGTTAATCGCAAAATCAACACCCACAAGATTTCGGCCTTCAACGGGCAAGTCCCGGGGCTTGGTGGCGCCGCCACAGAGAACAACTGCATCGTAATCGACTTTTAAATCGGCAACAGCGTAGTCTTTGCCGACCTCGGTGCTGGTGATAAAGTTGATGCCCTCAGCAGCCATCAGGTCAACCCGGCGTTTTACCACATCGATTTTATCGAGTTTCATATTGGGGATCCCATACATCAGCAGTCCGCCAACCCGGTCAGCCCGTTCGTAAACGGTGACGTTGTGACCGGCCCGGTTCAATTCTGCGGCACAGGCTAGTCCAGCCGGGCCCGAGCCGACGACGGCGATTTTTTTATCAGTTCGCTGTTTCGGTGGACTGGGGGCGATCCAGCCTTCTTTGAAAGCATGATCAATGATCGCGCATTCATTGGTTTTAATCGTCACCTGAGGGGCATTCAAACCCACGGTGCAGGCCCCTTCACAAGGAGCCGGGCAAACCCGGCCAGTGAATTCGGGGAAATTATTGGTATTAAGCAGCCGGGTCAGGGCTTCTTTCCATAACCCCCGGTAGATCAGATCATTCCACTCAGGAATCAAATTATGCAAGGGACAGCCAGAAGCACCGCCGGCAATCATGATTCCCGAGTGGCAGTAAGGCACGCCGCAATCCATACAGCGGGCGCCCTGAAGCTCTTGTTTTTCCTGGGGCAGTTCCAGATGGAATTCCTGCCAGTCTTTAATTCGTTCAAGAGGTTCCCGATCCTTAGGTACTTCCCGGTTATATTCTAAAAATCCTGTTGATTTTCCCATAATTGTTTACCTCCGCTCTAATTTCCGCTTACCCGGGACAGATCCCGGTTATTTTCATCAAATGCAGCCATTAAGGCTTCATCACCGGTAAGCCCCTGTGCCTTAACCCGGTCCATGGCATCCAGCATCCGTTTATAATCGCGGGGTAAAACCTTGGTAAACTGTTTTGCATAACGATCAAAGTCATCGAGGATCTTCTGAGCCAGGGTACTGCCGGTATAGGCCTGATGTTTTTTTATTAACGCTTTCAGATCAGCCAGTTCTGCCGCATCGCTGATCTTAACCAGATCGACCATTTCAGCATTGCAGGATTCACAGAAGTTCTCATCCATGTCCAGCACATAGGCAATCCCCCCGGACATCCCGGCTGCAAAGTTACGACCGGTTTTACCCAGGATCACAACCTTACCGCCGGTCATGTATTCACAACCATGATCGCCGACCGATTCAACCACGGCGGTGGCGCCGCTGTTACGAACACAGAAACGCTCGCCGGCCGCACCGCGGATATAGGCCTCGCCCTCGGTAGCGCCATAGAACGCCACATTGCCAATGATAATATTCTCTTCAGGAACAAAGGTGGCTTCTTTAGGTGGGAAGATCACCATTTTTCCGCCGGATAAGCCTTTGCCGAAATAGTCATTGGCATCGCCTTCGAGTTTAATGGTCATGCCTTTGGGCATAAAGGCCCCGAGACTTTGTCCGGAAGAGCCTTTCAGGTTTATGGTGATGGTATCTTCCGGCAGACCAGCTTCACCGTAACGCTTGGAAACTTCATTGCCGATAATCGTACCGACAACCCGGTTAACGTTTTTGACTGGCGTAGTAATTTCCACTTTTTCAGCCTTTTCCAGGGCTGGCTTGCATTGATCCAGCAAGACCGTTAAATCCAGCGAGTTTTCGATATTGTGGTTTTGTTCCATCTGGCAGTATAGACCGCCGCCTGCGGGAACTTCCGGCTGATAGAGAATACTGGAGAAGTCGAGTCCCTTGGTTTTCCAGTGATCGATGGCCTGGTTCATTTCCAGTTTATCGGAGCGTCCGACCATTTCATCGATGGTTCTAAAGCCCAGTTCGGCCATGATTTCCCGGAGTTCCTGAGCAATGAATTTCATAAAATTGACCACGTGACCGGGGTCGCCGCAGAATCGCTTACGCAGTTCCGGATTTTGTGTGGCTACCCCAACCGAGCAGGTGTCCAGATGACAGACCCGCATCATGACACAACCGAGGATAACCAGCGGGGCAGTCGCAAAGCCGTATTCTTCGGCACCAAGCAATGTGGCTACCGCCAGATCCTTACCGGTTAACAGTTTGCCGTCAGTTTCAACTTTCACTCGGGTTCTTAAATTATTAAGAACCAGGGTTTGATGGGTTTCTGCCAGACCCAGTTCCCATGGCAACCCGGCGTGACGGATACTGGTTCGCGGTGAAGCACCGGTTCCACCGTCATAACCGCTGATCAGAATCACATCAGCTTTGGCTTTGGCTACGCCGGCAGCGATCGTGCCGACGCCGACTTCCGAAACCAGTTTGACGTTGATTTGGGCTTCCCGGTTGGCATTTTTCAAGTCGTGAATCAGTTCCGCCAAATCTTCAATCGAATAAATATCATGGTGGGGTGGTGGTGAAATTAAGCCAACCCCTGGGGTAGAGTAACGGGTCTTGGCAATCCAGGGGTAAACCTTACGGCCCGGCAGTTGACCGCCTTCACCGGGTTTTGCGCCCTGGGCCATCTTGATTTGAATTTCCTGAGCACTGGACAGGTAGTGGCTGGTGACACCAAAACGGCCGGAAGCCACTTGCTTGATGGCACTGAGACGCGAATCGCCATTATGCAGCGGGATATGGCGTTCCGGATCCTCGCCGCCTTCACCGGTATTGCTCTTACCGCCAATTCGGTTCATGGCAATTGCGAGGCATTCGTGGGCTTCACTGCTGATTGAACCGTAGGACATCGCTCCGGTTTTAAAACGGGTGCAGATGCTTTCAACGGATTCAACCTCATCAATCGAAATGGGTTGAAGATCTTTAAAGGTCATCATCCCCCGCAAGGTACAGGTACGCTGGCTCTGTTCATTGATCATTGCCGTGTATTCCTGGTAGGTCTGATAGTCGCCATTACGGCAGGCGGTCTGGAGTTTATAGACCGCTTCCGGATTATAGGTATGATATTCGCCATTGGCCCGCCATTGGAAATTGCCGCCGGATTCCAGGGCATTAGGATCAGAAAACGGATTGCGATAAGCTTCGTCGTGACGCATCTGTGATTCCCGGGCAATCTCATTAAGGCCAATTCCTTCAATTCGGGATGGGGTTCGGGTGAAATACTTATTGATGACATCCGAGTTAATCCCGACCGCTTCAAAAATCTGGGCACCGTGGTAACTTAAAATGGTTGAAATACCCATTTTGGAGAGCACCTTGATAACCCCTTTGCTGACGGTTTTGATATAGGTTTTAACGGCTTTTTCATAGGTTACATCAGTTAACAGACCGCGGTTGATCAGGTCACCCACGGTTTCAAAGGCCAGATAAGGATTAACCGCGGTGGCCCCATAACCGATCAGCACGGCGAAATGATGAACTTCTCGGGGCTCACCGGATTCGACAATCAGGCTGACCCGGGTCCGGGTCAGGTTGTTGATCAGATGATGGTGGAGCCCGGAAATCGCCAGCGCCGAGGGAATTGGCACCATCTTGTCATCGACTCCCTGGTCGGATAGGACGATAATTGTATGGCCTTCTGTAATGGCTTGGTCAGCCGCAATAAAAAGATCTTCCAGGGCTTTTTGTAGACCATCACCTCCGGTATGGCTTTCAAACAGGGTTGAAAGGGTGATTGTTTTAATCCGAGGATCATCCAGTTCACGGATTTTTTCCAGCTCTTCATTGCTGAGAATCGGCATCTCCAGACTGATCTGATGACAGCTTTCCGGTAAGGGCTGGATCAGGTTACCTTCACCGCCAAGATAAACCTCGGTTCCGGTGATCAGTTCCTCCCGGAGGGCATCAATCGGCGGATTGGTGACCTGGGCAAACAACTGCTTGAAGTAATTAAACAGCAGCTGAGATTTATCGGATAAGACAGCCAGGGGAATATCATTTCCCATGGCGCCAATCGGATCAACGCCGTTTTTCGCCATCGGTATGATCAGGGCATTTAAATCTTCGTAGCTGTAACCAAAGGTTTTTTGGCGCTGGATCAGGGTGTCCTGATTGGCGACGTATTTGGCCTTTGGTTCAGGTAGGCTGTCGATGGCGATATTGTGTTTCTCAAGCCATTCGGCATAGGGTTCCTGGGAAGCAACCGAATATTTGAGGTCTTCGTCGTTGATGATTTCCCCTTTTTCGGTATCGATCATCAGCATCCGGCCGGGTTTTAAACGCTCTTTACAGAGGATGTTTTCCGCAGGGATATCCAAAACACCGACTTCAGAGGACAAAATCACCATGTCGTCTTTGGTCACATAGTAACGGGAAGGACGCAGACCGTTGCGGTCAAGTACCGCACCGAGGCGGACACCATCCGTAAAAGCAATCGCAGCCGGGCCGTCCCAGGGCTCGAGCATCCGTGAATGATAATTATAGAAGGCCTTTTTCTCCGGGCTCATGGTCGTGTGTTTGGACCAGGGCTCAGGAATCATCATCATCGCGCTGTGCGCCAGAGAACGGCCGGTTAAGCTTAAAAATTCAAAGGTGTTGTCAAAGATCGAAGAGTCACTGCCGTCGACATCAACCACCGGAAAGGTTTTTTCCAGTTCGTTGCCAAAAAGCTCACTCTGGAGCAGCGATTGCCGGGCATACATCCAGTTGACATTACCCCGGAGGGTATTGATCTCACCGTTGTGAATCACATAACGGTTCGGATGGGCGCGCTCCCAGCTGGGGAAGGTATTGGTACTGAAACGGGAATGAACCATCGCAATGGCAGTGGTTACATCCGGATCCTGTAGATCCAGATAAAACTGGCCAACCTGATCTTCGGTCAGCATCCCTTTATAAACAATGGTGCGCGAAGAAAAACTGGCGGCGTAAAAAGATAAGCCTTTCTTTTTTGTGGCTTTTTCGACCTGTTTACGGATGGTATAGAGTTTTCGTTCGAAATCCATGGGATCGCTGATCGCCGGATCTTTTTGAATAAAGACCTGTCGAAGGAAAGGCATACTGTCAACAGCGGTTTGTCCCAAGTCGCAGAGATCTACCGGAACATCGCGCCAGCCCAGCAGGGTTTGACCTTCTTTTGCGATGATGTCGGCAAGCAGGGTTTCGCATTGGCTTCTTTCGGTAGCATCGGTGGGCATAAATAACATCCCCAACCCGTAGTGGCCTGGTTCGGGCAGGGAAAAGCCCGCTTTTTCAGCGGCTTTTTCCATAAACTGGTGGGGAATCTGGATCAGAATCCCGGCACCGTCACCGGTGTTTTGTTCGGAGCCACGGCCGCCACGGTGTTGGAGATTGACGAGCGTTGTTAAAGCCTGCTGGACAATCGCGTGGGATTTCTGGCCTTTGATATGGACGATTGCGCCAATACCACAGGCATCATGTTCAAAAGCAGGATCGTAGAGCCCCTGCTTCGGGGGTAAATTAGTGAGTTTCATACGCATTTTAACCTTCCTCAGAAAAATCTTTTAATCATTAAGCGAAGCGGATTGACCAGTAGAGCAGTCAAACCGTTAAATAGGGCTTGCTAGTTTCTTCTATAAATATATACATTAGCATAGAAAAAAATCGAGTAAAAAAACATTGAGTGATTCCCTATTGTAAATAAAAACCGGAGTTTTATAATTATACTACAAAGTTCAATAATTAAAAGAAAAATTTCACAATATTATTGATTAAAATCAGTTTTTTTGATAATGTATTTTGCAAATCAATGCAATCACTGTTCTTCATTGGCGTGCAATTGTATGCCAAAACCGCACAGCTAAGCCCTGTATGCGGTTGCAAATTTCGTTGATTACATCGCTACGATTTTTTGGTGGGAAGCTAATGTTTTTTTAAGAATTCAGCCGATAAAAACAGCTCTATTCCTGATTAGCAGCTGGTTCATTGCTAATCAGGATAGAGCTTCAGATAGTTTGGATTTAGAATTAAGGAGCTTATTTTTTCAGAATGATAAATAGTCTTCCGGTATTCACTCTGACTCGACAATCAGAAATGGTGTTGCCCAGATTAATTAAAACATTTCCTGACTGAGTTGGTCGATCACCTCACTGGTGGCTTCATAAACCCCGGGGAACGAGCTGATGTTTAATCCTTGGCTTAAATTTGGAATAAAATAGAGCTTGCCGCATTCCTCACAGGCTTTTTTGGCATCTTCATAGATTCTTTCACGGGTCCAACCGGGAAAATCAACCCGGCCGCTGTCAATATCACCCATAAAGCTTATTTTTCCACCGTATTTTTTAATCAGTTCCGGTACGTTGTTGGTTGTCATAACCCCCTGCCAGATATCAATTCCCATTTCAATCATCGCGGGAACGAGGTTGGCAGCATAGGAGTCGCTATGGTGAACAATCAGTTCAACACCGTTAGCTTTCCAGTATCCATAGACTTTCTTGTAGGCAGGGAGTATAAACTCGTTAAACATTTCGGGCGAAATGAAAGAAGAGATTTGGCTGCCCCAATCGTCATGATGGAATAAGGCGTCGGGTTGAATATGTTTGAGATATTCTTCGGCATAGGCCAGTTCATACGCAACAACATAATCGATCAGTTCTTTCATGGCTTCAGGTTCTTCGTATAAGGCCATCAGGGCATCTTCCATGCTCATCAGATGGTGGGTCATTTCGAAAATCCCGGGCGCACAAAATGCGGTGACAAATTTGTCATTGCGGTCAACTGAATTGGCATGGGCAACAGCGGCGGCCCATGCTTCTTCAGAAGTTTCAATGACCGGGGCTTTCACCTGGTTTTTCCAATCGGTGACATCTTTTAAGGCCTTGTGTTCGTCATCATGCATCGGAAACGAACCGATTTGATCGGCAGGCCAATCAAAGGTGATACCCCATTTATTTTTCACGCGGGTGCCGGGAGCCGGGGCGAGTGGTAAATCCATAGGAGCTTCCATGATCAGGTCCATAAATTCGTACTGGTTGACAAATCGATCAGGATTGCCTCCCTTTATTACTTCCATCAAATTCTGTCGCTTGGTTAACATCGCAATTCCTCCTAAATTTTAGTCGATTAAAAATTTTAATTGAGTTTTTTGGTTCTTGAGTCAATTAGTGATGATTTTGATCAAGAAATCCAGATTTAAGCCATAACCAGTTCTTTGGCTTTAACCGCGGCACTACCGGCATCCGGGGCATAGCCATCGGCACCCACTTCAGCGGCGTATTCGGGGGTGACCGGGGCACCGCCAACAATCACTTTCAGCTCCGGATAAGCGGCTTTAATGGTCTGAACCGCTTCTTTTAGGGCCGGCATGGTTGTGGTCAGTAGACCGGAACAGGCCACCAGCACCACATTGTTATTGTCTTTAACCGCCTTAACAAAGGTATCAGCCGGAACATCAACACCCAGATCAACCATATCAAAGCCAGCGCTTTCGATCATCATCGCAACCAGGTTTTTGCCGATATCATGAAGATCTCCGGCCACCGTGCCGATGACACAGGTTCCCAGGGAGGTGGAACCATCGCCAGCCAGCAGCGGTTTTATGACGTCCACGCCTTTTGACATCGCTTTGGCGGCAATTAACATTTCCGGGACAAATATATCGCCGGATGAGAATTTATCCCCGACCACTCCCATGGAGTCGACCATTGCCTGGAGAATTTCTGCGGGACTGTTGCCTTCATCCAGAGCCTCCTGAACCAGTCCGGGAACCAGTTTTGATTTGCCGGCTTCGACCTTTGCTTTGACTTCTTGAATTTTTGACATGTTTTTCCTCCTCGTGTATTGTTTTTTTTAGCGATGCTTGCGTGTGTGCGTAAGCGTATCGTTAAATACGAAAATAATGAATGGATGCGTGCGACGAACACGTTTACATTCTGATATTGTAATTGCTTGTAAGCAATTACAATATATATGATTAACACCGAAAAGTCAATAAAATTCGTAAAATAAAAATAAAAAGCTAAAAAACGAGTAAAGAAAACGATTATCACCTATTGAAAACCAAAAAATAAAGAAGCCGCTATTGTTTGCAAACAATAGCGGCTTCTTCGATATATAAATAATTCTTGACTTCTTTTAATTGTGGATACTCATCAAGCAACCGATCAACGGTGCAGTTGGCTGAACTGATCAGCGATTTGAAAAGCAGATGATTATAGTCTATTTTCAGAGAATAAAACATTTGATTGACACAGAGATCGAAAATTTGCTCTTTTGAAATGGGGATTTCCTTTTCATATTGCTTCATCGTTAAAGCTCGAATGACGCCAAAAGAAGCGGTAACCGCGCAGTCCAAGGCGAGATTTTTTTCGGTGACGTCAATTTGACTGTTTTGGCCAACGATAGTTTTGTAAAGTTCGTAAAGATTGCCATCCCGGGTCGCTTTTTCGAGCAGATCATATTTGTTCATTTCGTAAATGAAGCGGTCATAATGGGGGTCGATTTCGGTCAATTTGAAATGCAATTTAAAAAAGGTGATCAATTGCAACAGTTCATCATCAGTGGGCAGATACTGAAGTAAATGGGAGTAAAGGGTTTCGTAGTTATTGTTCAGCATATCGCTGGCAATAATGTCTTTAGTTTTGAAATAATAGGTGACCAAACCGAGATTGACACCAGCTTCTTTGGCGATCATGGTGTTGGGGGTGTTGGCGTAACCATTTTCCAGGTAAAGCCGCTTGGCAGTATTGTAAATCTTATCTCTGGTATTCATAACGGTATCCTCATTCTCTTTGTGATATTAATTATAATAGCACAAAAAACAAAAGGTCGTCCATGTCAATTTTATTTGCATAAAAATGGCAAAGCTGCTTAGCGAATAAAGCTGAAAAGAAAGTGATTAAGATTAAGTGCTCCATATTCGGGTAAAAAATAAAAATCAGCAGCTTAAGCGGTTGATTAAACACTTAAATGAAGAAAGGTGAGGATGAGGCGATGAATCGGTTTAAGTTATTTTTAGTGATGGGGATTGCCATCATGCTGGTATCTTTTCTGGCAGGATGCGGCGGCAATGCAAATAGTGGCAGCACCGCTGGGAAGCCAAATGTTTCGAGAGATACCGTGTATGAGTTTTATGACAAGGTTCAATTGGATCAGACAAAAGAACAGGTGGATGACGAATTGGGAGTAACCCCAACCGAAAGTACCCAAATGGAAAACATTTTTGTGTATGTGAACGAAGATACCGGATTTGGAGTGAGTGTGATGTTCAATGAAAATGGATTGGCAACCAGCAAGACATTATTTTATCCCAATAATGAGGATCTGGCTTTCTTAACCCCCAAAGCGGTAACCCAGGAACAGGCGGATAAGGTACCGGACGGCGCCACCTATGATGAAGTAAAAACTATTTTGGGGGGAGATGGAATCGAAACTAGTGCTACCCAGATTCCTTTTGATGATAATAAGGTCAGTTATATTAGAATCTGGGCTAACAAAGATGGTTCATTGCTTCAGGCTGTCTTTTTAACCGACGGAACCACCAGCAATGTCATGTTTTATGATTAAAAAAAACGAAATGTCTCGAGCCGCCTTTGGGTAGCTTGAGACATTTTTTTCACACGATTACTGTTGAATCTTTTTATATTTGCTGATATAGTAAGAAAAATAAATTATATTGAATAATCATGAAATTTTAGGAGTGGAGAAATGATAACGGTAAGCGCCACAATCATATTAGTTTTAGTCATTCTTTTTGGGCTTATTTTTGCATTGACAAATGGTCTTCACGATGCCAGCTCTGTGGTGGCAACTTTTATCAACTGCGGAGCCGCCGGCCCTAAACAAGCGATTGCGGTGGCATCTTGTTTTGGTCTGGTTGGTGCGGTCATCGGGGGGAATATGGTTGCGGATGCCATCTCAGAGCTGATTGATCTGCCAACGGACACCGCCTTATTAACGATTCTTTTTGCCGCTGTTTTTGGAGCGACCTTATGGAATTTAATTACCTGGAAATTGGGATTGCCTTCGAGTTCCACCCATGCACTAATCGGCGGAATCATTGGTGCCGTGATGGTATCATCCGGTTATGAGCATATCATGTGGGGATGGTCGGAGTTGGTTGGCGAGAGTCACCAAGTAACTGGGATTGTAAAAGTGATTATCGCCTTATTTTTATCGCCGGTTATTGGTTTTATTATTGCCTTTTTTCTGGAAAAAATGACGAAGCTGCTGTTGCGTAATGCCAGAGTTTCCATTAATAAGCGAATTAATAAAGCTCAATGGGTAATTGTAGCGGGGCTTGCTTATAGTCATGGATCCAATGATACCCAAAAAATTATCGGACTATTCACATTAGCGCTAGCTGCCAGCAGTGGCACGGTCGTCCAAGCTGCACCGCTTTGGGTACGGGGCAGTGGCGGAATTGTCATGTTTATGGGTACCTTGTTGGGCGGATGGAGTATCATGAAGACCCTGGGATGTGGTATTTTTGATATTAAACCGCTGCATAGTTTAAATTCGCAATTAGCCTCGGTGAGCTCGATTTTAGGAGCAAACCTTATCGGAGCACCGGTTTCGACCACCCATGTGGTCGTCGGCGGGATCATGGGTGTTGGTGCCGGAGATGAATACAAAATGGTTCATTGGGGCATTGTTAAAGAAATTCTGGTAGCGTGGGGTATTACCATTCCCATATCTGCTTTGGTTTCTGCCTTGATTTATACCATAACAACAATCATTTTTAATGTGATTTAGAAAGTGAGAAAAGGATAATGGAGAAAAGGATAATGGAGAAAAGAAATATAATTGACCGGATTTTTCCAATTAAATATCATTTTCATCAGATGCTGTTTATACAGGCCCAAAGTAGTGCTTCAGGGGTGGGTGCTTTGTATGAATGGTTAAAAAGTTCAGCAGAGCCGGATAGTGAAGCGTTAACCCGATATGTTAATGAAGCCGATGATATACGGATGGAAATGGAAAAAAATCTGACCGAAGCATTTGCAACCCCTTTTGACCGGGGGGATATTTACTCCATATCGGTAGGGATGAACCGGGTTCTTAAATATGCTCAGTCAACTTTGATTTCCATGAAAACCTTTGATGTCAAAGCCAATGATACCATCATCAGTATGGTGGAGCAGTTAAACTTAGGCGTGGAAATCTTTGCCGAAGCCATCAGTGACCTGAAAAAGAATCATGGCAAATCTGAAGAAGCGGTAGTTAAAATGCGAGCGACCCACCGGGAAATTGAAAAACTCTACATGGATGGGATGGTATTTGTATTTGCCGGAGCCGATCCTATGGAGGCGCTAAAGAAACGGGAAGTTTATCATCATATCAAAGATGCGTCAACAAACTTGGAAGAAACCGTGGATGTGCTTCATCGAATTATTGTGAGGTTGACATAATATTGTTACAAACCTGAATTATCAAAGCCACTAAGAAAAGTCGATGCAGATCGGCTCTTGTTAGAGAAATGATTTTTGTAATGTTTAATAGTAGCGACAGGTCGGTGATGCAAAAATAATATTAAAAACTTTAAGCATTGTCTGAAATGATGGCAGAATATAAGAAATTTATGCTATAGTAATTTATTGCAAATGGAATAGGTATTATAAAAGCAAAGGATTACATCATGAATGATAATGTTAGTAAAACCAACACCGGTAGCATAGATGGAGATCTTCATGAATAAGAGATTAAGCATATTAAAACGTGGACTGGCAATCATGATGGTTTTCTGCTTGGTGTTTCCAGCGGCGATCCAGGCAGAAGATTCGGTCAATCCGGGAGTTCAGGCCGTAGGGATGACAATGCCGGCGGAAATGCGTGTGCCATTAAATGAAGGGTTAGAATCGGGCGATGGAGTACTTACTAAGATTGAAACGCTGGAACAGGTGCCCGATGTTAATGTCAATGAAAACCTCGAGCAGCAGATTATTGTTGTTTATGCCGATAGCGGCAAAGACAATGTAAAAGACCTCGAGCTGACCACCGAAGTGGTAATTTCCGGGGAGCAGTTATCTAATCGGGTTGATCTGATCGAAGTCAGTGATGAAACAAATGTGGATGCGTTGATGGCTGATCTAGCTCAGAATCCCAATGTCCTGGCGGTGGATCAAAACGACAAAATTCAGGTGACGGCGCTGCCCAACGATCCTTATGTGGTTAATGGTTCGGCCTGGCAGTTTCAGAAAATCGGTGCTGATCAGACCTGGAATCAGATCTCAAACGCCGAGCCGGTGGTAGTGGCAGTGATTGATACTGGATTAAATGTCAATCATCCCGATCTGATTGGCAATACGGTAGCCGGCTATGATTTTGTTACCGGCAAGACTGCGGTGGTGGATCTGGCTGGCCATGGCACGGCTGTCAGCGGGTGCATTGCGGCGGTTACCAATAATGGGATGGGCACAGCCGGAATCTCTGGTTTGGCCAATATTAAAATCGCCCCTTATCGCACCGGGGGAGAATACAGTGGCGACACTCAGCTGGACGTGGCCTATATTTGTGCGGCCATCCTCAAGGCGGCGGAACGGCCGGAGGTAAAAGTCATCAATATGAGTTTTGGCGGCTATGGAACCTTTTCATCTTTGGCAGTGGCGGTCAATGAGGCGGTCAGTGCCGGGAAAATAGTGGTGGCATCCTCAGGCAATGAAGGGGAGTCCTGGAATTCCCGGACGGGTCAGTATTCCTATCCGGCATCCTATGATCATGTTATTTCGGTGGGAGCCATCAATAGAGATAATAGTCGTGCGTCCTTTTCCCAGTATAATGACCGGGTGGATTTAGTTGCCCCAGGCCAATCCGTGCTAACCACGGCCAGAACCGGTGGCTATGAATATGCCAGCGGCACCTCTTTTTCCAGTCCGATTGTGGCCGGAGCCTGTGCGGTATTGTTGGCAGCGGATTCCGGTCTCGATGCCGAATCGGTTGAGACGATTTTAAAAAGCACGGCTCTGGATCTGGGAACAACCGGCAGCGATTCTTATTATGGCAGCGGATTGATTCAGCTGAATTCGGCGGTTGCGGCCATTCATTCAAATGAAACGGTGGGGACGACCTATCGCACCCACGTCCAGAATGTCGGCTGGCAGGGCTGGAAAAGTGACGGTCAGATCAGTGGTACCTCAGGCCAATCGCTGCGCCTGGAAGGGATCGAAATCAAAATGAATAATCTCGGTAATGATCTTGGGGTTGAGTATCAGACACATGTTGAGAACATTGGCTGGCAGGGTTTTAAGCGTGATGGCCAAACCAGCGGCACCTTTGGCCAATCGCTGCGGTTGGAGGCCATTCAAATTCGCCTGACTGGCGCCGCAGAAGCTAACTACGACGTCTATTATCGGGTACATAGCCAGAATTATGGCTGGTTGGACTGGGCTAAAAATGGCGGCAGCTCCGGAACACAGGGCAAGGCATTGCGACTGGAGGCAATTGAAATTCGCATTGTGCCCAAGGGCGCATCAGCGCCGGGACCGACCAGTCGACCGTTTATCAGTTAAAAAAGATCGGGTGCAGAAAATTCTGTGAATAAACGCAGCTTATTGGGGTAGATGAATGAATAAGAAATCGTAAAGGAAAGGAGTAGCGGGAAATGATTATTACCTGGAATAATATCAGTGAAATAAATCGACGCATTCTTGAGCAGGAGTTGGCCTATAAGGTTCATCTGAGCGATGCCTGCGGGGGACAGAGCATGTGGATTGAATCTCTGAATAAAGATAATCGCTTTGACAACCTTGATGATTTGAATGGGTTGATCCAGAATTACTTTGCTGAGATTCATGCCGATATTGAGTTCAGCTGGGATAAAAAATCGTTCTGGTCAAAAGATCGTTCCCTGATCGTCTAATCAGAAGGCTATTGAATTCTGACTTAGCGGGACGGCCCGCTTAAATACAACACCAAAAAAGGAGCTTTACAGCCCCCTGTTTATGGTGTTGTTATTTTTTGACGTATTTATTTACCAGGCGATAAGCAGTCGTTTGGCTTAGACCCAGCGAATCGGCCAGGTCATTGATATTGCCATAGATTTCAAAATAATCTTCAATCAGTCCCCGTTTGTAATTCTCAACCAGGTCATCAAAAATGACCTGTCTTTTTTTAATTCCCTCATTGGCGAAAAAGGAACTCAGTTGTTCGGGTAGTTTATCAATCCCGATAACACTGCCAAGACTCATTACCGCCATCTGCTCAACTGCATTTTTAAGTTGTCGGACATTTCCCGGCCAGTCGTATTGAATCAGCGATTCAATCACCGGATTCGAGAATACCTTGTTCTGGTTATATTTTTTATTGTATTCCTTTAAATAATACTGGGCAATTGGGAAAATATCATCGCGGCGTTCCCGGAGTGAGGGGATGGTTTGGGTGATGCCGTTAATCCGCCAGTACAGGTCTTCCCGGAAACTGTTTTTGGTGACCAGCTCGGCCAGATTTTTGTTGGTGGCGGTGATGATCCGGGTATTGACGGTTTTTGATTCCAGGCCGCCGACTGAGGTGAAGCGTTTATTTTCCAGAAAATCCAGCAGTTTGACCTGAATGTTGGGTTGTAATTCGCCGATTTCATCGAGAAACAGGGTGCCATTATCGGCCATTTCGACCAGCCCTTTTTTTCCTTTGGGGCTGGCGCCGGTGAAGGCATAGGGGACATAGCCAAACAGCTCGCTTTCAATCAGGTTATCGGGAATGGCGGCGCAGTTAATCGAAATAAACGGGTTGGCTTTTCGGGGACTGCAATCATGGATAAACTTGGCCACCAGACTCTTGCCAACCCCGCTTTCGCCCAATAACAGAATCGGGATATCGGATTTGGCCGCTTTCTTTAGTTTATGCAGAGTCTGGTAGAGGATATAGCTGCGGCCAACAATGTTATTGCTGGCCTTGGTTCGTTCCTCCCGGGAGCCTTTGTGCGCTTTAAGTTCGTCATCTTCATCAGTTTCTTTTTCGGGATTCAGATAATCCAGATCAAACTCCACAAACGACTCCCGCTTTAAGGTGTTGTAAACCAGCATCACCAACTCATGATCGGGATTATAAAGCGGCGTGGTAATCGTGATGTGTTCCTCATCGGTAAGCAGGGACCGTTGTCTTGAGATGATGGTGTGTTTTTTTTTGATGGCAGTCGCCGTCGAAGGCGGTGTCCAGAAGCCCTGAAACGAGGTTAAAAAATTTAACTTCCACATTTTTTCAGCGGAAATGCCATGGTATTCCAGACAGGCCGGATTGGCATAGAGCACCTTGCCGTCCTTATCGGTAACGGTCACTTCGATAAAACTGTTTTCCAGAATATCCAGAAAAAATTCGCTGGAGAGGGTTTTCAGATACGCCTGATATTCAGGGCTGTGATTAAACTCATTAGTAATCATTATTTACATGTCACATAGCCTAAGATATGTTCTCCTTATTATTTAATGTGATTTCATCTCGGCCGGTAAAGTATAGCCTGATCCAAATCGTTTTCATCGATGAACTGATGATAAATCAAAAACGTCTGTTATTCAAGTGAAAAAGAAGAATATCTGAATTTTTGCAAAAGTGAAAAAGAAATGGGCTGCTTTTCATTTCTGAAAAAAATAGTCTGTTACGAATGGTCAAAAATGGCTATAAATAGAAAATAACGTAGTTTCTTATTTTGGCACGATTATTGCGATACATATTTGCAGACCAAACACGATATCTCGTAAATATCCAAGAAAGGGGGAAAAACTAAATTGCAATCGATTTGACTACGAGAAAGAAAACAAAAGCCATCGCACAAGGCCTGATGATAAGGGGAGAAGGCAATTCGTTTTTTTGTTTGTGAATTTCGCAATTATTAAGTTTATTTTAAAAGGAGTACAGAATGTTTAGATTTACTACAGATCAATTTGTTTACGACATTAATGGCACCAAAATTGGTGGACAACCGGGTGAGTATCCGACGGTTTTAATTGGCAGTATTTTTTATCGGGGCCATAAAATTATAAAGGATGCAGAAAAAGGGATTTTTGATGAAGATGCGGCGAAAGGTTTATTGGATACTGAAGCCGAATTGTCCGCAGAAACCGGTAATCCCAGAATTGTTGATGTTCTTGGCGATACCGAGGTGGCACTAACCAAACATGTCGAGTTTGTATTAAAGAATACATCCTCACCAATTTTATTAGATAGTCCCAGTCCGGAAGTTCGAATGGATACCCTTAAACACTTTGCTAAAGATGAAGCAGCCATGAGCAGAATTATCTACAATTCGTTGGAAGAAAGCTGCACCGAAGAAGAATTGGAAGTATTAAAAGAATGTGGAGTTAAAACAGCCGTTATTCTAGCCTTTAGTAAAAAAAGCCTACAACCGGCAAAACGGGTAAAACTGCTAGTTGGTGATGAAAAACATGAAGGCTTACTGACCAAAGCCAAACGGGCAGGGGTCGAACAATTCCTGATTGATCCCGGTGTGCTCGATGTTGCCAGCAGCAGTTGGACGGCGATGGCGATTCGTGATATTAAGGAACAATATGGTTTGCCGGGCGGCTGTGCTGCATCAAATGCCCTATATCTCTGGAAAAAAATGCGATCCAAAGGCAGCCCTTATTTTGAAGCGGCAGGGGCCTCCGTATTTACTTTCCCAGTTACTCATGGTGCTGATTTTATTCTGTATGGACCAATGGCCAATGCAGGCTGGGTGTATCAGGCAACTGCGACGACTGATGCCATGATGGCTTATTGCAACAAAATTACCGGTACAAAACTGGGTACTCTGGAAACACCACTAATGAAAATATTCTAAAAAATTTCTAAAAACAAATTTAGAAGGAGGATTACGTGTGATGGAAGAAAAAAAATCAGCAGCCAAGATGAAGGATAAAACCGTATTCTATGTTTCTGCGGGGATTGCATTGCTATTTGTTTTATTGAGCTTGCTTTTTACTGAAGGCACAAGTGCCGTTTTTAATCAGCTGTTTGCAATCATTACAACGAATTTTGGATGGTTATATTTAGTAGCGGTGGGAATTTTTATCGTTTTTGCCATCGGTTTAGTGGTCAGTCCCTTTGGAAAAATCAAACTGGGAAAAGATGACGACAAACCGGAGTTTTCAAATTTTCAATGGTTTTCGATGCTGTTCGGCGGTGGGATGGGAATTGGTCTGGTTTTCTGGTCGGTTTCCGAACCGATTATGCATTATCTGACCCCGCCAATGGGTGAAGGCGGAACGCAGGCGGCTCAGGAGCTGGCGATGCGAATCGTTTTCTTTCACTGGGGACTACACCCCTGGGTCATTTTTGCCATCGGTGGTTTAGGTCTGGCTTATTTCCAATTCAGAAAAGGCATGCCATTTCTGATCAGTTCTGCCTTTTATCCCTTGATTGGTGAAAAGGTAAAAGGACCGATTGGTAAAACAATTGATATTCTGGCTGTTTTTGCCACTATTTTTGGGGTAGCAACCAGCCTTGGTTTCGGATCAAGCCAAATCGCTTCTGGGCTAAACTATATCTGGGGCATTGAAGCGACACCGATGACTATCTCAATTATCATTGCAATTATGACAGCCATTTTTACACTGGCGACTGTTTCCGGTCTACATAAAGCCATGCAATTGGCAGCAGATATTAAAATCTGGCTATCAATCGCCTTTATGGTATTTATCTTTGTTTTCGGTGGCAGTGTTTATATTTTAAATAATTTTACCAATTCATTGGGCACCTACCTGCAAAACCTGGTGGGACAAACCTTCTGGATGGGAAATATTGAATGGGTCAATGGCTGGACCGTCTTCTATTGGGCATGGTGGATTGCCTGGGCTCCGTTCGTTGGGCAGTTTGTCGCCCGGGTTTCGAAAGGCCGTACGATCAGAGAGTTTGTTATTGCGGTATCCTTACTGCCTTCCGGTTTTTCACTTATTTGGATTGCCATTTATGGTGGTGCCGCCTTTAATTTAAACGCAATAAGCAATGGTGCCATTGAAGCTGCCGTCGGTGCGGATTATACGACCGGACTCTATGCATTGCTGCAACAGCTGCCAGCTTACGGAATCACCTCGATTCTGGCGATTTTCCTGATTGTTGTCTGTTTTGTCGGTGCAGCCAATTCAGCCACTTATGTACTGGCAATGTTGACGTCCGGCGGCGATATGGATCCGGATAAGAAGCTGCGCGGCGGCTGGGGGATTGCCCAGGGGTTAATCACCATCGTGCTGATCCTGGTTGGCGGAACATCAGCATTAAAAGTTTTACAAACTGCGTCAATTGTTGCAGCCTTCCCCTATATGCTGGTCATGCTGGTTATGTGCGTCAGCATATTAAAAGCTCTGAAGGCGGACTACAATGAAACCCAGGGACTGATAAATAGTAACGACTTAAACAACATTGGCAGTGCACAGCAGGCTGTGGAAGGTCAAGAATAAATAAAGAAAGAGGTATTTTAGATGTTACCAAAATTTGATGTTTTAACTGACGAACAAATTAACAAGATTCACAAGAACAGTATGAAGATTCTCCAGGAAATTGGGGTTGAGTTTTCCTATGATCCGGTTATCGAGATTTTTAAAAAACATGGCCAACGGGTCGACGGACACCGCGTTTACTTCGATCCTGAATTTGTCGAAGAAATGGTTAAAAAGGCGCCCGCTCAGTTTACCCTTCATGCCCGTAACCCTGAACATAATCTGGTTTGTGGCGATGGCAATACCATTTATATGCCTGGTTATGGCGCGCCCTTTATTTATGATGCAGATGGTGGAAAACGTGATGCCACCATGGCCGACTACGACAATTTTGTGAAACTGGCCGGCGCCAGCAAAAACATTCATATGACCGGCGGGACAGTCGTTGAACCAACGGATGTTCCGGATGATATCCGCCATCTTAAAATGGCTTACAGCCATATTACCAATTCCGACAAGTGTTTTATGGGCAGCTCTTCTGGTTATGAATTTGCCAGAGACTCTATCGAGATGACCGCCATCCTTCATGGCGGACTGGATGTGATCAAAGAAAAGCCGGCGCTGATCTGCCTGATCAACTCGGTTACACCGCTTAAATATGATGATCGGATGCTGGGTGGTTTAATGGCTTATGCTGAAACCGGACAGCCGATGGTTATTGCTTCGTTGGTAATGGCCGGATCAACCGGACCAGCCACCATGGCAGGGGCACTATCATTACAAAATGCGGAAGTGCTGGCAGGAATCACCCTGACCCAGTGCATCAACCCCGGTACTCCGGTTGTTTATGGATCAACTTCCACCGCCTCGGATATGTCAACCGGTTCCTTATCAATCGGTAATCCGGAAAATGCCTTGTTCGCTTCGGCCAGTGCCCAGTTATCACGCTTCTATGGTGTACCCTGCCGTGGGGGCGGCGGTTTGAGTGATGCTAAAACCGTTGATGCCCAGGCCGGCTATGAATCGATGATGGTTCTATTTGCAGCCAGCACCACCGGCGTAAATTTTGTGCTACATACAGCCGGGATTCTGCAATACTACATGGCGATGTCTTATGAAAAGTTCATGGTTGATGATGAAATCGCCGGCATGGTACTGCGCTACTTAAAAGGGTTTGACTGTGACAGTGATGAAAAAATGGCCTTTGATGTCATCAAGACCGTTGGCCCAGGCGGACATTTCCTGACTCAGAAGCATACCCGCAAGAATTTCAAAACCGAATTCTTCAGACCAGCCTTAAGTGACAGACAGTCATTTGACGCATGGGCCAAAGAGGGATTGGATACTAACCAGCGAGCCAAAGGCAGATGGCAGGAAGTGCTGGCAAATTACACCGCTCCGGAACTGGATGCGGATGTAAAAGTAAAAATCGAAGCATTTATTGAAAAACGAACAAAAGAACTGATTAAATAACAAAAATAAAGGTAAAAAAGGAGAAGAATAATGAGTACAATTTTTGATGAAATTAAAGATGCAATTGTGGATGGTGATGAGGATTTAGCAGTTGAGCTGGCTGAAAGAGTTATCGCTGAAAAAGTAGACCCGGTACAGGCTGTTCAGCTGGGCTTTATCGGGGGGATTGAAGAAGTAGGTAAAGCCTGGACAAACGGCGAAGCGTTCCTTCCTGATGTTATGATGGCAGCGGATGCCATGAAAGCCGGGATGGATGTCCTGGAAGAAGTGCTGGCTGCTGGTGAAGGCGAAGGCGGTTATGAAGACAAGGGTAAAATTGTTCTGGGAACCGTTGAAGGGGATATTCATGATATTGGCAAGAACATTGTCGGTGCATTGCTGACCTCGGCTGGCTTTAAAGTTTATGATATCGGGATTGATCAGAAAGCCGAAGATTTTGTCGCCAAAGCTAACGAAGTGGGTGCTAAAATTATTGCTGCCAGCGCACTTTTAACTACCACAATGAAATCGCAAAAAGTATTGGTTGATTATCTCAATGACAATAATCTTCGTGATAAATACAAAATTATTATCGGCGGCGGCCCGACCAGTGCTCATTGGGGCGAAGAAATTGGTGCCGATGGCTGGGCGGAAACAGCCGATGAAGCAGTCGAGCTGTGTAAACAATTATTAGCCTAGTATAGACTCTGAAACGATGATAAAATAAATTAACACTGCCGATCAGGTGCCAAAATGACTTTAATTTTGGCACCTTTCTGGCATCAAAGGAAGTGAACAAGATGGTATTCTACATTTCAATTATACTCATTCTGTTGTTTCTGATATTTGGTTTTTTATTTCCGGAACAATTGTTGGGGGCCACCAGTCAGTTGTTTGGAGTAATCACCAACGATCTGGGATGGTTCTACCTGGCAACAGTGCTGGGAATTCTGGCTTTTTCACTCTATCTGGCGTTTAGCCGGTTTGGAAAAATCCGTTTGGGCGATGACGATGCCCGTCCCGAGTATTCCAATTTTTCCTGGTTTGCGATGCTCTTCAGTGCCGGGATGGGGATTGGTCTGGTTTTCTGGGGCGTCGCCGAGCCGGTTTTTCATTACGCCCAACCACCAATGGGGATCGAGCCGGCCTCAAACCAGTCGGCGATGATGGCGTTTCGCTATACTTTTTTACATTGGGGACTTCATCCTTGGGCGATTTATGCGATTGTTGGCCTGGCTTTGGCCTACGTTACCTTTCGAAAAAAGATGCCCTGCCTGATCAGTTCCACCCTCTACCCCCTGTTAGGTGAAAAAAGCAAGGGGCTGATTGGTCATGTAATCGATATCCTGGCTCTGATTTTAACCGTGATCGGAGTGGCGACGTCGCTGGGAATGGGAGCCCTGCAGGTAAACGGCGGATTAAATACCTTATTTAATATCCCAAACAATATCACCACCCAGGTTGTTATTATTATTGTAATTACGATTTTGTTCTTAATTTCAGCAACTACCGGCCTGGACAAGGGAATAAAAATACTCAGCAACACCA
>CAZEBY010000019.1:0-40635 GCA_964510565.1 uncultured Lachnospiraceae bacterium
AAAAAAAGATGGCCGCCCGGCCCCGCTTGATGGCTTCGCCAAGCAGGTGGGAGGGATCCAGGCAAAAAAGTTTGATGCGGGTATCGCCGTTGCTGTTTTCCACATAGGTCAGAAAGCGATCATCATAAAATTCGGCGGTGCGCATAAAGGTCAGGGCATTGAAATACAGTTCAAGAAGTTGTTCGTGGGAGTCGTTGCCCTCGTTTTTGATCAGCCAGGCTTCAGCCAGATTGATAAACGTAAGCAGTAGCGGCAAAAAATCTTTGGGCGCCTCCGGCTGGCGATAATGCTGGCTGGTCTCAGCCAGTTTTCGCAAACCGATCATATGGGTATTGAGTTTTCCCAACGCCTTGGCAATGCCGGAATCGCTATCCTTAAACAGGCGCTTCTGCTCCAGGAATGGTTTTTTATAAAGTTCCGCCGAAAACATCGAGCGGGCCCGGTCCACCAGATTGTGGGCCTCGTCAATCAGAAAGGTGTAGTCGCCCCCGTTATCGGTAAAAAAGCGCTTGAGATAAACCCGGGGATCAAAGACATAGTTGTAATCACAGATCACGCAGTCACTAAAGAGGGTTAAATCGAGGGAAAACTCAAAGGGGCAGACCTGAAATTTGTGTGCATAACTTTCAATGACTGATCGGGTCAGGCGGTCCTCTTGCTTAAGGATATCCAGAATAGCGGCGTTGACCCGGTCAAAATGCCCCCGGGCGTACTCACAGTGATCGGGATCGCAGATGGTTTCGGCCTGAAAACAGATTTTATCCTTGGCGGTGAGGGTGATGCTTTTAAAAGCCAGCCCCTGCTCCGCCATTTTGGCAAAGGCTTCCTCGGCTACCTCCCGGACAATGGTTTTGGCGGTCAGATAAAAAATTTTGGCGGTATGCCCTTCGGCCATCGATTTAATCGCGGGAAATAGAGTCGACATTGTTTTTCCGATCCCGGTGGGGGCCTGAACAAACAGCTTTTGTTGCTCGGTAATGGTTTTATAAACCGCCACTGCCAGTTCTCGTTGGCCCCGGCGATAGCGCGCAAAGGGAAAATCCAGAGCCCGGATGGCAGCATTTCGTTTCGTCACCCAATCGCTGGTCAGACGGGCCCAGACCAGGTACTGATCGATCAGCTCGTAAAAAAAGGTAGCCAGTTCGGCTTGGCTGAAGACTTTTAAAAACTGCTTGAGTTCATCGCTGTCCAGCTGAAAATAGGTCAGCTGAACGCTGATTTCCGGCAGCTCATTCTGGACGGCGTAAATAAAGGCGTAGCATTTGGCTTGGGCCCAATGGGTTTCGCTGTAATCTTCGTCGATGGATTCCAGCGGTCGGTTAGTGGACTTGATCTCGTCGACAATAATCCCGGTCGCGCCGGCGATGATGCCGTCAGCCCGGCCTTCGAGCCGGAAGTTGAAGTCTTCATAGGTGAAGCTGTATTTTAGTGACACCTCAGGGGTATAGCCCTTGTCCTGATTATCTTTCTGAACCTTCTGGTGGGCCCGGGTGCCTTCCAGCGCACTGGCGTTGCTGATAAACTGCGAATCGATATTTCCACAACGGAGCAAAAACTCCACCAGATTGCGGACGGATAGTTTGATTTCGGGTTGACTGGTCATCGTTTCACCTGTGATCTTATAGATAATTATGGGATACTCTCATTTTATGATAAAAGGGTGAAAAAGTATAGCGTCTTTACCAACCGCGCATCAGAGAGAGTCGCAAAAGCAGGATTTCGGCAGCAATGGTTGCCGAAATAAACCAAACCCGCCCGCTAATGATTGGCGAAAATATCGTAAAGAATGCTTAATAAATGTTTTTGAGGGAATAAAAAGAAATATAAAGCTATTCTGTGATTAAGAGCCTAAACAAACAGAAATGGGCTAATTATTTGCCAATCCGGAATGGCTGAATGAAATTGTAAACAGAACGTAAAAAATAAAAAAATATAATAGGGGCTGATGACCGTGTCATTGGATAAAAAAGTCAGTTTCACCAGAATAATGGTAAAATTTCAGATAACCATCGCAAGTAAACGAATACAAATACACAAATTTAGATTAAATGATTAAATTTACTAAAAAAAGAATTGACAGCGTCATTGAATACGAGTACAATGATGTTGTAAATACGACAGTAAATATAATATTTTTTACTATTTGCAAAAATACAAAATTTAAAAAATCTTTCGTGCCGCTCCAGGGAAACTTTAATAATGAAGAAGGGCATTATGAAAAGGGGTGCATCGAATCGGTCGGTGCAGTTCAAAACAAGTCCCGGAGGCCGGAACGATGAGATAGATTAGTTGTGGGTTGCTTGTTGAATTGAGGGGACTGGCTGATCAGCATGATGATCTGGACAGTCATTAAGAAGGAATTGTTATATCATTATGACTAAGTACAAACAAAAAGGAGAAAGAATTATGAACAAGCCATTAAAAAAGTCGGCTATTAATCTTTACGGTTTGCCGTCATTTGGATTTCAGACCCTGGTTAATATCGAAGTTATGTTTTTTGCAGCCTTCCTTACCGACTTTGCAAAAATTCCATTGGCTCTGGTAAGTACCATTTTGCTGGCTACCAGTATTGTTGATATTGTCGCGGTACCGACAGCTGGGGTCATCCTGGAAAAAAGCAACATGAAGTGGGGTAAATACCGTTCCTGGTTATTGGTTGGACCACCGATTGCCGCACTGTTTTATATCCTGCAGTTTTCACAAATCGGCGGAACTGCGGAAACGAATGCTATCATTATCTTTTTAGGATTCGCCATCAGCCATCTGGTTTGGAATACCTTCTATGCTGCGCATATTTCCATGAATAACGCCCTGACCACGGTCCGGGAAGAACGAATTTCGATGGCCAGTAATCGCGGAATGTTCAATGCCGCTGGGGCCCTAGTGTTCTCTTACTTTGGAGTAAAAGCCATCACCGCCATTGGTGCTGGTGTTGGTAATCCGGTTTTAGGTTACACCTATATGGCCGCTATCACCGGCGTGATCATGATTGCCTGTAATATCATTTATTTTGTGATCACCAAAGACTATGCTCAAAATGGTAGTGAAGCTCAGGCGGGCAAACCGGCTGATAAGATGTCAGTTGGTGAAATGCTCAAACAGATTGTTGTCAACCCACCATTGATGGGACTGATGCTGGTGGAACTGGGTCGATACTTAGGACGTTTTGTTATTTTTGGAATGGCCTTCTACTACTTTAAATATGTCATCAACGATTTACCAGGACTCGCCTTGTTTATGACCGGATTAACCATCGTTAACTTCTTTGCGGCCATGATCGCGGCACCGATTGCTAAACGACTTGGCGAAAAAACAACCTATATGATCGCGCTGGGGCTTTTAATTGTTGGTCTGCTGGTTGTCTGGTTTATGCCGCTTGAAGCAACCGCCTTTAAAATTATCATGTTTGTTGCCTACATCGGTTATGGTCTGCCAGATTCACTGGGTGTTGCAATGTACTCGGCTACCGTTGATTATGGCGACTGGAAAACCGGCAAAAATGCCCGTGGTTTTATCATGTCGCTGATCAGTATGCCAATCAAAGTATCCATTTTTGTCCGTTCGGTCATCATTTCAGCGGTACTGGCTTCGGTTGGTTATGTGGCTGATATGGCCGTAACTCCTGAACTGATTCAGGGAATTAAAAATGGTTTTGCCCTTTACCCAGCGATCATCATGATCATCGGTATGGTGATGATGTTCGGACTTTACTCATTAACACCAAAACGCATGGAAGAAATCAGCAAAGAATTAGCATCCCGTAAACAAGCGTAATTAAAAGAAGAAAGTCAATCGAATCGGGGTGATTCACACATCGCTCCGGTTCAAGTTGTACAAATCGATTTAAAACAAAGGAGAAAAATCATGTCAAAAATAGCAGAAGTCAAAGCAAAAGTCGAAGCAGGTAAATCAAAACTGGTTCCTGGACTGGTACAGGAAGCCCTGGATGCAGGTAACACCCCAGCGGAAATTCTTCAGGCGATGGTTGAATCGATGAGTGTGGTGGGGGATAAATTCTCATCCGGTGAAATCTTTGTCCCGGAAATGTTAATTGCCGCCAAAGCGATGTCAAAAGGCGTCGAAGTGTTAAAACCGCTGATGGCCGGCGACGGTTCCACCTCTTTGGGTACCTGTGTCATCGGTACGGTCGCTGGCGACCTTCATGATATTGGCAAAAACCTGGTTTCGATGATGATCGAAAGCGCTGGCTTTGATATGGTTGATCTCGGCGTTGATGTTCCGGCTGATACCTTTGTCCAGGCGGTTAAAGATAACGCCAATGTCAAACTGGTAGCCTGTTCGGGTCTGCTGACTACCACCATGCCAGCCTTAAAAGAAGCCGTCCAAACCATTAAAGCGGCTTATCCGGAGCTGAAAGTCATTGTTGGTGGCGCCCCGGTAACCCCGGAATACGCGGCTGAAGTTGGTGCTGACGGATATGCTCCCGATGCCGGTAGCGCAGCCGTTAAAGCTAAAGAACTAGTAACCGCATAGGAAAGGAGCAAAAAATGTTAACAAAAAGACAAAACTTACTCGAAGTCATGAAGGGTGGCAATCCGGATCGCTTTGTCAACCAATATGAAGCCTTTGCCCTGATGATGAAAACACCGATCAGCCGTATAAAACCGCCAGTCGGTGGAACGGTTGTAAATGAGTGGGGCGTTACCCTGAGCTGGCCGGAAGGACAATTGGGTTCATTCCCGGTTCATGACGAGGAACACATCGTTGTTAAGGATGTTACCAAATGGCGGGACTATGTTAAAGCGCCGAAGCTGGACTATCCCGACGAAGCCTGGGCGACAGCGATTGCTGAAGCCAATGCCATTGATCGGAATGAGCAGTATGTCACTGTTTTTGTGGCTCCCGGTCTGTTTGAACATGTTCATTATCTGATGAGTATGGAAGAAGCCTTAATGGCTTATTACGAAGAACCAGAAGCGATGCATGAGCTGATTGACTACCTTGTTGATTTTGAACTGCGTCTGGCCGAAGAGTTTATTAAGCACCTCCATCCCGATGCGGTCTTCCATCATGATGACTGGGGCAGCCAGATCAACTCCTTTATTTCACCGGCGATGTTTAAAGAATTCTTTGAACCGGCCTACAAAAAAATCTATGGCTATTATAAAGAGAATGGTGTTGAACTGATTATTCACCACAGTGACAGTTATGCCGCCAACCTGGTACCATCGATGATCGAAATGGGTATCGATATCTGGCAGGGGGTAATGAACACAAATAACATTCCCGAACTGATTAAACAATATGGTGACAAAATTACCTTTATGGGTGGTATTCACAGTGGTTTGGTTGATTTTCCAGGTTGGACTCCTGAAATCGTGGCTGAATACGTCAGAAAAACCTGTGAAGAAAATGGTAAACTGTATTTCATTCCTTGCCAGACCTCAGGGCTACCGATAGAGTCCTTCCCAGGGGTTTATCAAACCATCACTCAAGAAATTGACAAGATGTCAGCGGAAATGTTCTAAATTAAATGATCACCAGTGACCGGATCTTCCCTAAAGGAAGGGGTCGCAGATTCGTCTCCAAAAACTACGGGAATTATTAATGGATTTTCTAAAAAAGTTCCAATAAATAATTGCCGCTTTTGGGGACGATTTCTTCAATTTGGAAAGGAATCAAAAATGGCCGATAAGTTAAAGAAAAGCGTTATTTATCTCTATGGTTTGCCTTCGTTTGGATTTCAAATTTTTATTTATGTCGAACTGATGTTTTTTTCGGCCTTTCTGACCGATGCCGTCAAGATGCCGGTAGCGCTGGCGGGGTCGGTTTTGATGATCACCAGTATCTTTGATCTGATCTGGGTACCGGTGGCGGGGATCATTCTCCAGAAAAGTAATCTTAAGTGGGGTAAATTCCGGTCGTGGCTGCTGATTGGCCCACCGGTAGCAGCCCTGCTCTATGTGGTCCAATTTCTAAAAATCGGCGACTCAATGACCAACGCCATCACCGCCTGTGCCGGCTTTATCGTTGGCCATTTGGTTTTTGACGTTTACTATTCAGCCCATATCGCCATGAACAGTGCCCTGACCGACAGGGTCGACGAAAGAGTTAAAATGTCCGCCAACCGCGGGATCTTCAACGCCCTGGGTTCACTAACTTTTTCCTATGTTGGCGTCCGAGCAATCCAGGAAATCAGCAAAGCTCTTAATGATCCAGCTTTGGGTTATACCACAGTAGTTATTATTGTTGCTCTATTTATGGTGCTGTGTTACTGGATATTTTTCTTTTTGACAAAAGAATATGCTTTCCGGGGAACCGTGCCGGTAACCCAGAAAAAAGAAAGTATGTCGATTCCGGAAATACTCAAAGAATTACTTCACAACCCGCCACTGATCGGTTTGCTCTTAATTGATCTGGGCCGCTATGTCGGCAAGTTTGTCGTGCTCGGTCTGGCCTTCTACTATTTTAAATATGTTTTAAACGATCTCCCTGGAATGGCTATTTTTATGACCGGTCTGACCGTCGTGATGCTGGTATCGGCCACCTTGGCGACGACCGTCTCAAAAATTTTCGGACCGCGGAAGGCTTATGTCGGGGCCTTATGTATCTTTATCGCTGGTCTGCTGATTACCTGGCTGGTGCCCATGAGTGCCACTGCGTTTAAAATCGTGATGCTGGTATCTTTTGTCGGTTACGGCCTGCCGGATGCGCTGGTGGTCGCAATGTATGCCACCTGTGTTGATTACGGGGAATGGCGCACCGGGAAAAATGTCCGCGGTTTTATTATGGCGCTGCTGACTACCCCGATTAAAGTCGGAAATTTCATTAAAAGCGTCATTATTACCACCGCTTTGGCATCGGCCAGCTACGTGGCTGACATGACTCCGACCCCGGAACTGATTCAAGCCATTAAAAACGGATTCTGTTTATATCCGGCATTAGTGATGATCTTTGGTTTGGTGGTCTTTGTGATCCTGTCAAGAAAACTCAAAGACATGGAAAATGATCTGGCCGCTAAAAAAGCAAATATTGAGTAAGAAAATTAAAAAAAGCATCTGCTGTCAGAAAAAGACAGCAGATGCTTTTTTAAGTGCGCTTGGCATGGGCAAAGAAGTTCAGGTAGTTGTTTTACTTGCATTATATAAAAAATTACTATAAAATGTATTTCAATTAAGAAAATAAAAACAAAAGATAAAAATATAACAAATAAAAACAGGTAAATGACCGAATTATGACTGGAAAAGGTTTAAATTTTACAGTTGCTAAAGGATGTTGTGTTGCGGATATAAAAAACAGAAAAAATCATACAGCTCTTATCGGTGTGATTTTTTGTGTTGTTATCATGGTGCGGGCAGTAGATTTCCTGCCCTGTTGTGTAAAACGCATGGTTACTTTCAAGTAGTTTTTGTCAAAAGTAGATATGGACATTAATTTAAAAAGGAGACGGTTATATGAATACAAATGCAAAAAAAACCATGGAATATGATGAAAAAAAAATCCTGGTCAAAGAAGTTGTTGCCCGGCATCAGCATTCAAAAGGCGCCTTGATCCCGGTATTGCACGAAATTCAGGAACGTTACGGTTATCTGCCGGTTGAGATTCAGGAGCAAGTTGCCAAAGAAATGAATATCTCACAGGCTGAAGTTTTTGGGGTGATTTCTTTTTACTCGCACTTTGTGACAAAACCGGCTGGAAAGTATCGAATTTCAGTCTGTATGGGCACTGCTTGCTATGTCAAGGGAGCTGGTGCTGTCCTGGAAAATTTGAAGGAAAAGCTCCATGTAAAGGTGGGACAAACAACGGAAGATGGTGCGTTTACCCTGGAAGAATGTCGCTGTTTAGGATGTTGCGGACTGGCGCCGGTTTTGACGGTAAATGGAAAAGTTTACGGACGATTAACAGTCGATGATGTTGACATCATCCTTGAAAGCTATAAAAAAGATGGAGGTATTGCCTGATGAAAACCATTGCAGAATTGGAAACGATTAGAAAAAAAACGCTCGATGAAATCAGCATGCGGACTGATGACGAATCGGTTCGTATCGTCATCGGGATGGCAACCTGCGGCATTGCTGCCGGAGCCAGAACGGTGATGACGGCCTTTCTTGATGAAATCCAAAAAAGAAATATCCGCAATGTTCATGTTTCGGCCACCGGCTGCATTGGGGTCTGCCGCCTGGAGCCAATCGTTGATGTCATCGATAAAGATGGTAAAAAGACAACCTATGTCCATATGACCCCGGAAAAAGCGGCAAAAGTTGTCGTCGACCATATTGCCAATGGCAAGATCTGTGTCGAATATACATTGCCGGAAAATCAATAAATAAATCTGATCAAAAGGAGGAAACCTGCATGGAATTTTTTCGTTCTCATATTTTGGTATGTGGTGGTACCGGCTGTACTTCCTCAGATTCTGCAAAAATAATCGAAGAACTCGATAAGATTTTAGTCGATAAAAAGCTGGATAAGGAAATTAAGGTTGTTCAAACCGGGTGCTTTGGGCTTTGTGAACAAGGTCCAATTATGGTTGTTTACCCGGATGGGACCATGTATTGCAAAGTAAAAGTAACTGATGTGGCCGAATTTGTGGAAGAACATTTGGTAAAAGGCAGAATTGTCACCCGGCTGCTGGAAAAAAGCAGTGACGTCAAAGAGGGTGAATACGCCATTGAAAAATCTTCCTTTTTTAAGAAACAGTTACGAATTGCACTCAGAAACTGCGGAGTTATCAATCCCGAGCTGATCGATGAATATATTGCCTTTGACGGTTATAAAGCGTTGATCAAAGCGCTGACCGAAATGAAACCGGACGAAATCATTGAGACCATCAAAAGATCGGGCCTGCGCGGCCGTGGTGGTGGCGGCTACCCGACGGGAAGCAAATGGGAATTTGCGGCCAAACAGGGCAATGACCAGAAATATGTCTGCTGTAATGCTGATGAAGGCGATCCGGGGGCTTTTATGGATCGGAGCGTTCTGGAAGGCGATCCCCATTCCATCATCGAGGCGATGATTATTGCCGGCTACGCCATCGGTGCCAATTATGGGTTTGTTTATGTCCGAGCAGAATATCCGATCGCGGTCAAAAGACTGCAGATTGCAATTGAACAGGCCCGAGAATATGGGCTGTTGGGCGACAACATCTTGGGTACTGGTGTTAAATTTGACATGGAAATCCGCCTTGGTGCTGGCGCTTTCGTCTGTGGCGAAGAAACGGCGCTGATGACATCGATTGAAGGAAAACGTGGCGAACCGCGTGTCCGACCACCATACCCGGCGGAAAAAGGGCTCTGGCAAAAGCCGACGATCCTGAACAACGTCGAAACACTGGCCAATATTCCGATGATTCTGTTAAAAGGTCCGGAGTGGTTTGCGGGCATGGGGACGGAAAAGAGCAAGGGGACGAAGGTCTTTGCCATCGGCGGGAAAATCAACAATACCGGTCTGGTGGAAATACCCATGGGCACAACCCTGAGAGAAGTCATTTATGATATTGGTGGCGGTATCCCCGGTGGCAAGAAATTCAAAGCGGCGCAGACCGGCGGACCTTCCGGCGGCTGTATTCCGGCCAGTCACATCGATACCCCCATTGATTATGAGTCTTTAATCGAATTAGGGTCGATGATGGGTTCCGGCGGACTGATTGTCATGGATGAGGACACCTGCATGGTTGATATTGCCAAGTTCTTCCTGGAATTTACGGTCGATGAATCCTGTGGAAAATGTACCCCCTGTCGTTTGGGAACCCGCAGAATGATGGAAATACTGGACAAAATTACCAAAGGCAAAGGAAAAATGAGTGATATCGACGAACTGGAAACCCTGGCCAGAGATATCAAGGCCGCATCTTTATGTGCGTTGGGACAAACCGCACCGAACCCGATTCTCAGCACGCTGCGGTATTTCCGGGATGAATATGAAGCCCATATCCGCGATCATCGTTGTCCGGCGGGTTCCTGTAAAAGTCTGTTGACCTATGAAGTCACCGAAGAAAAATGCATCCGCTGCGGACTATGTGCCAAAAACTGTCCGGTCAATGCCATTAGCGGTTCTAAAAAAGATGAGATTCCCTTTGTGGTTGATCAGGATAAATGTATCAAATGCGGCGTTTGTTATCAGAAATGTCCGGTTGACGCCATCACGAAATAAACATCTAAATTATTTAAGGAGGTAGTAATGATTACTTTAACGATTAATAATCAAGTGTTGAAGGCTAAAGAGGGTCAGACGATTCTTAAAATAGCTGAAAATAACGGCATTCACATTCCCACGCTGTGCCACATGGATGGCATTCACGATACCTTTTCCTGCCGTATTTGTGTGGTCGAGGTGGAAGGGGCAAAAGCCCTGATTCCCGCATGTGCAGGAATCGCCGAAGACGGAATGGTCATCAATACGGTTTCAGAAAGCGTCCTCAGTGCCCGTCAAAACATTGTTAACCTGCTCTTGTCAAATGGTGAACACAACTGTTTATCCTGTGAAAAAAGCGGGGAATGCAGCCTTCAGAGTGTTGCCTACGAACTGGGAATCGAAACGCCGGCGTTTATAATGGAAAGCATGGATAAGGCGACCGTTGATGAATCCAGCGTGATGATCGTCAGAGATAACCGGAAATGCATTCTCTGCCGCCGCTGTGTCACTGCCTGCAATGAAATTGTCTGCAATGATGTTTTATCGGTTGGTTTCAGAGGCAGCGAATCCACCATTATCTGCGACAACAACAAGCCAATGGGGGAATCGACCTGTGTTCAATGCGGCCATTGCGTTCAAGTCTGTCCGGTGGGGGCGCTGGTCAACAAAAAATCGATTGGCAAGGCGCGATCCTGGGAAACGAAAAAAGTCCGCACCACCTGCCCCTACTGTGGGGTTGGTTGCCAGCTATACCTGCACATGAAGGGTGATGAGATTGTCAAGGTCACCGGCGTGGAAGATGGTTTTCCGAATAAAGGCCGGCTTTGTGTTAAAGGTCGCTATGGTTATGACTTTATCTATTCCAAAGAAAGACTGACCACCCCGCTGATCAAAGAAAACGGCGTTTTCCGGGAAGCGTCCTGGGATGAAGCCCTGGATCTGGTGGCCGCAAAATTCAAAGCGATTCTGGATCAGGATGGTCCCGATGCCGTTGGTGGCATCAGCTGTGCCCGAAGCTCTAACGAAGATTCCTACCAGATGCAAAAACTGTTCCGGGCTGTCTTCAAGTCGGCCAACATCGATCACTGCGCCCGGGTCTGTCATGCACCGACTGTTGCCGGTTTGATCACCTCGTTCGGAACCGGGGGGATGACCAATTCGATTGCTGAAATGGCCAATACCAACTGCCTGTTTGTCATTGGCTCGAATATGTCAGAAGCCCATCCGGTGGCGGCCACCTTTGTCAAAAATGGCAAAAAGAACGGCGCTAAACTGATTGTGGTCGATCCGCGAAAAACCCATCTGGCTGATCGTGCCGACGAGTTTGCCCAGATTAAGGTGGGTTCGGATGTGGCGTTTCTCAACGGTTTGATGAACGTATTGATTACCGAAGATCTCTATGACAAAGATTTTGTCGCTGACAAATGCGATAATTTTGAAGCGCTGAAAGCAAAGGTTTTAGAGTATCCGCCCAAACGTGTTTCAGAAATCAGCGGGGTATTGGAGGAACAAATCATTGCAATTGCCAGAATGCTGGCGGCCAATAAACCGGGAATGGCCATGTATACCCTGGGAATTACCGAGCATACCTGCGGCACCAACAATGTTATGTCAGTTGCCAATCTACAGATGCTGCTTGGCAATATCGGTAAAGAAAACGCCGGCGTCAATCCGCTGCGTGGCCAAAATAACGTTCAGGGGGCCTGTGATATGGGCGCGCTGCCCAATGTTTATCATGGCTACCAGAGTGTCACCGACCCTGCCGCCAAGGCGAAATTTGAGCAGGCCTGGAAGGTCGATGGTCTGCCGGATAAACTGGGATTGATGATCCCGGATATGATCAGTGGATTAAAGACCAAAGCGGTTAAAGGATTATACATTTTTGGTGAAAATATTGTCGCCACGGAGCCGGATATTGCCCATGTTATCGAATGTCTGGAAGCTGCTGAATTTGTGGTGGTTAACGAGATTTTCCTTAACGAAACGACCAAATATGCCGATGTCGTTCTGCCGGGGGCAGCCTGGGGTGAGGATGAGGGCACCTATACCAATTGTGAAAGACGAGTCAGTTTGGTCAGAAAAGTAAAAGCGGCTCCAGGGCAGGCCAAACCGGACTGGTGGATCTTTAAAGAAATTGCCAAACGATTCGGACAGAATTGGGAAGCCAACAGCGGACGGGAATTGTGGGATAACGAGATTGCCCCGTTGGCCCCATTTTTTACCGGGATTACCTACGATCGGATTCAGGGTGACGGGATGCAGTGGCCATGCAACTGCTCAGTTGATCCGGGAACCCCGATTCTCCATCTGGACGGTAACTTTACCCGAGGCAAAGGTCATTTAATGGCGCTTGATTGGACGCCCCCCGCTGAAGTGCCAGATGCCGAATACCCATTCACCTTAAGCACCGGCCGACGGCTTTATCATTATCATACCCGAACGCAAACCGGTAGAGCCAAGGGTCTCAATGAGTTGCTGCCGGAAGAATATGCAGATATTTCCGAAGTGGATGCCAAACGTCTGGGTATAGCTCATGGCGAAATGATTATTGTCAGATCCCGACGTGGGTCTGTCTTCGTAAAAGCCCGGGTTTCCGACCGAATTCCCGAAGGGTTGGTATGGATGGCGATCCATTTCTTTGAAAACAATGCCAACTGGCTGACCACAAGATCCAGCGACACGGTTACCAAAACGCCGGAGTACAAAGCCTGTGCAGTTGCCATCGAAAAAATTTCTTAAGAAAAAGCGGCCAGATTTGATGATTTGCCAGAAAAAAAGCGACCTTTTTAAAAAATACATTAGCATTTGCTAATGCTCAAGCTAAAAAAGTGACGATAAGCGAATAAAAAAACAACCGATTTTACGAATCGATCTTAGAATGCTCTGAACAATGACACTGTTCAGGGCATTATTTTTATACGTTTACACAAAATGGTTTTAGAAATTGTAAAAATGAGCAAAGTGTAAAAAATAGCGTATAATTCGGAACAAAAAGCCGAATGATGTTAAAATAATAACAAGATATTTCATGTTGAAAACTTTGTTTGAGAAATAACAAACAAGTAAAGATAATAAATTGTCCCAACATAGAAAAATATTGACAATGGATATAAAAGATGTTAAGCTATGAAAAATCTGTATATACATGTGCACAGAGTGTTGGCAAATAATTAAACGCAGTGTGTTGGTTCAGATTTGAAAAAGAGACTCAGAGAATAACGAAATTATTTTAAAAAGGAGAAAGACAAGATGAAAACAGATGTACAGATCGCACAGGAAGCTAAATTGCAACCGATTGCACAGGTGGCCGAAAAATTGGGGATAACCGGAGATGAGCTGGAACTTTATGGCAATCATAAAGCCAAGGTGTCCTTATCGGTATTGAAAGACAACCAGGACAAACCGGACGGAAAGCTGATTCTGGTAACTGCCATTAACCCAACCCCGGCCGGCGAAGGAAAAACCACCACCAACGTGGGTCTATCCATGGCGCTGAACTATATCGGCAAAAAAACCATTACCACCTTAAGAGAACCTTCATTAGGACCTTGCTTTGGAGTCAAAGGCGGCGCCGCCGGCGGCGGCTACGCTCAGGTCGTCCCGATGGATGATATCAATCTGCACTTTACTGGCGATTTCCACGCCATCACCGCGGCTCATAGTTTGCTGGCAGCGCTGCTGGATAATCACCTCCACCAGGGAAATCTGTTAAACATCGATATGGATCGGATTGTCTGGCGTCGGGTTGTTGATATGAATGACCGGGCCCTGCGGATGATCACCGTCGCTCAGGGCAGTCGCGCCAATGGCGTGGAACGGGAAACCGGTTATGACATTACTGTGGCATCAGAAATTATGGCGATTCTTTGTTTGGCCTCCAGTCTCACTGATCTTAAAGCGCGACTGGGCCGGATGATCGTCGCTTACAACACCGAAGGCAAAGCGGTGACAGCCGCTGATCTGGAAGCTACCGGCGCCATGGCCCTGCTGCTTAAAGATGCCATCAAACCGAATCTGGTTCAAACCTTGGAAAATACGCCGGCCTTTATTCATGGCGGTCCTTTTGCCAATATCGCCCATGGCTGCAACTCCGTGCTGGCTACCCGAACGGCCTTGAAATTGGCCGATTATGTGGTGACCGAAGCCGGTTTTGGTGCCGATCTGGGAGCCGAAAAATTCTTTGATATCAAATGCCGTTATGCTGAACTAAAACCCAATGCCGTGGTGATTGTGGCCACCGTCCGGGCGCTCAAAATGAATGGCGGGGTGGTCAAGACCGAACTGTCGACCGAAAACGTGGCGGCAGTCGAATCGGGCAGTGCCAACCTGATCCAGCATCTGGAAAATCTCCAGAAGTTTAAAGTACCGGTGGTGGTCGCGCTAAATAAATTCCCGACCGATACCGAAGCGGAATTTGCGGCCGTAAAAAAAGCCTGTGAAAATGTAAATGTCAAGGTGATTTTGTCCGATGTATTTTCACAGGGAGGAAAAGGCGGTGAAGAGCTGGCCCATGAAGTGGTCAAACTTTGTGATCTAGGTGAATCCCAATACCAGCCGCTTTACCCACTGGAAATGCCGATTGAGCAGAAAATTGAAACGATTGCCAAAGAAATTTACCGGGCGGATGGGGTTGAATATGAGCCGGAAGCAAAAAAACAACTGGACGAAATTGTTGCCCTGGGATTTGATCACCTGCCGGTCTGTATGGCCAAAACCCAATACTCTTTCTCGGATGACCAAACTTTGTTGGGTGCTCCACAGGATTTTAATATTCACGTAAAAGAGGTTCGTCTGTCCGCAGGAGCCGGATTTGTGGTGGTGATTACCGGGGCGATTATGACGATGCCGGGTCTGCCCAAGGTGCCCGCTGCCAATGGTATGGATATTACCGAAGACGGTGAAATCATCGGTTTATCATAAACGATGGTTTAGGCAAATAAACGGTTAGTTATCAGCAAATTTACTTTTCTAATTGGCCACATCAGGTTATAATAGACATCAATATTGTGCCAGAATTCCACCGGGAAAACCTTTAGATGCGATCACCATGCGGCTGAAGGTTTTCTGTAAATCAGGAACTGGCCATCCCAGCAAGAGAAATTAGATCCGGGAGGTTAGAAATGAAGAAAAGATTGATGGTAGTTTTGATCGTTTTTGCCATGGTTCTGGCTTTGGCAGCTTGTTCTGATGACAGTGGTGGCAGCACCCATAAAAACAGTGGCTTGGATACATCTTTGAAACGGAGTACGGAAATGCTGGTCAGTGCCAGTGGTGATCTGGAAATTCAGCGGCTGAACCGCACCGAAACAACAAAAATGGGTGCATCCGGTACCTGGACCATTTTTGTTTATATGTGCGGTTCCGATTTGGAAAGTGACGGCGGTCTGGCCACCATGGATCTCCAGGAGATGATTGATGGCGCCCAGTCGGATCGGGTGAAATTTGTGGTTCAGACCGGTGGGGCCAATGCTTGGGATAATGATCTGGTCGATGACTCCCTGGCCCAGCGCTTTGTGATTGAAAACCAGAATATGGTGGAAGTTGAAGCCGCCGAAGGTGCCAATATGGGCAGTGCCAATACGCTTGCCGAATTTCTGGAGTGGGGGGTAAGCACCTATCCCGCCGAAAAAATGGGGCTGGTGTTTTGGAATCACGGTGGCGGCAGCATTACTGGGGTCTGCTTTGACGAGCAGAACGAAAGCGATAGTCTGTCACTGCTGGAAATGGAAAATGCCCTGACCGCCGTTTATCCTCAAATGACTGATCGTTTTGAATTCATCGGTTTTGATGCCTGCCTGATGGGTACCGTGGAGACGGGTAACATGTTGGCTCCCCATGCCCGTTATATGGTTGGTTCGGAAGAATTGGAACCGGGCTATGGCTGGGATTACACCACCATGGGCAGCTTTATTGGCAGCAATCCGGCGGCGGGCGGGGCTGAACTGGGCAAAGTGATCGTGGACTCGTTCTACGAAGCCTGTGTCGCCATCGACAGTCAGAATGAAGCGACCCTGTCGTGTATCGATCTGTCCAAAATCGATGAGCTGGTTTATGCCTTTAATGCGGTCGCCCGGCAAATGTATAGCGCCACAGCCAAAACCGAGGTGCTCTCGACAATGGTCAAGGGTATCACCGCGGCCCAGAACTATGGCGGCAACAACAAGTCCGAAGGCTATACCAATATGGTCGATCTGGGCTCGGTGCTCAAAAATGTCAACGGTCAGGTGGCTGGTACTGACAAGGCGCTGGCGGCCCTGGCGGACTGTGTCATCTATATGAAAAATGGCAGTGATAAGGTTGATTCCCATGGTCTGGCAATGTATTATCCGCTGGCGGTTCAGGGTTCTGAAGAATTGTCGATTTACAAGGATATCTGTGTCAGTCCTTACTATATGACATTTGTCGATAAAATGGCCTATGGCAGCGATACCAACGGTGATTTCAGTGCTTATAGTGATGCCAACTGGTTTGGTGAAAACTCGCTTTACTGGAGCAGTGGCTATAATGAAGGCGATGGAGCCAGTTATTGGTCGGAACTCGATCAGGAACCCACCGAAACTTACAATTTCAGTGAAGATGCCAGTGCCGTTTCGTTTTCATCAGCCCCCGCCATTAATGCCAATGGCATGTACGGCTTTACGATTTCTGCTGACACCCTGGATTATGTCGACGCCGTTTACTGTGATGTCTTTATGGATGCCGGTGATGGCGATACGCTGATTGAACTGGGTCTCGATGATAATATCACCGCGGATTGGAATGCTGGTAAATTTGAAGACAACTTCAACGGCTATTGGGTATCGCTGCCGGATGGACAGCCTCTGGCCACCTATATTGTTGAACAGGGTGAGAATTACAATATTTATACCTCACCGGTGATGCTAAACGGGGTTGATACCAACCTGCGGATCAAAATCGACTTTGCCAGTGATGGCAATTACACCATCACCATCATCGGGGCCTGGGATGGCATCGATGCGGTCACTGGCCAGTCGGCTAAAGAGATTACTAAGCTAAAAAAGGGTGATCTGATCACCCCGATGTACTACTCCTATAGTATGAAAACCGATGACGAGGGCATTTACGAAGGTGATGCCTATATCTTTAATAATGACCCAGTTATCTATGAAGAACCGTTGGCGGTGGGAGACTACTACTATTCTTTTCAGATTGACGACATTTTTGGCAGTTCCCTCTATACCGACTTTGAAATCTTCTCTGTGGATGCCAACGGCGATATTTATTTTAATCAATGAGCAAAAATGAACACGATGTAGAATAATCAATAAGGATAGCCTGAGATCAGAATATGGTTTCAGGCTGTTTTTCAGAAAGCAATTTTTGGATTAATCGCCAGTAAAAAAACTTTTGCGGAAGAGACAGAAAAGACTTGAAATAAATGACAAAATGCGGTACCTTAGTGTCAATAAGAGAATAATTAATGACTAAAAGTGCATGGCTCTATTCTTATTGTAAACAAGATCATATTCTAAAGAAAATGGAGAGCGTGAAATGAAAATTGGTATTATTGTCTTTTCCAAAACCAACAATACGTTTTCAGTTGCCGAAAGGCTGAAAGCCGCCCTGGTGGAAAAGGGGCAGGATGTACAAATTGAACGGATCATCCCGGAAAATGACGATCCCGGGGTTAAGCCGCCGATTGTTTTTAGAAATAAGCCTGATGTAGCTCCTTACGATGTGGTGATCTTCGCCAGTCCGGTGTGGGCCTTCTCATTGGCGGTGGTAATGAAAGAATACCTTGAACAGATTTCATCGCTGCAGGAAAAAAGGGTCTTTAGTTTTGTAACCAAGCAGCTGGCTTCCAAATTTACCGGCGGAACCAAGGCAAACAAGCAGATCAAGGCAGCTGTGACGGCAAAAGGTGGTACGGTTGAAAAATCCTTGATCGTTAGCTGGAAGAATAAAAAAAGAGAAGAAGAAATTGATTATTTAATCCAAGAAATCATAAAGTCAGTCTAAGTGTGGTTCGGAACTGCTAAAGCAATGATAACCATAATTGACACCAAAAAAGCTCCTGAGAAAAAATCTTCAGGAGCTTTTTTGGGTCAAATAAGAACAACGGCGATCATTATAAAGAAGAGTAACGGGCATAGCGCTGAATCACTTGTTCAGCGGTTTTGACTCCGTCCACCGCTGAAGACATAATCCCCCCGGCGTAACCGGCACCTTCGCCCATCGGGTAGAGGCCGGCAATATTGGCGACATGATCGTCATTGCGGTTGATCCGTACCGGTGAGGAGCTGCGGGTTTCGACCCCGGTCATGATGCTGTCAGCCATCGCAAAACCGTTGATTTTTTTGTCAAAATGGATCAGGGCTTCTTTGATGGTGGCGACGACATAATCCGGCAGGCAGTATTTTAACTCGGCCAGGTTAAGGCCCGGGGTATAGGTTGGTTTGACGCTGCCCCAGCGGGTGCTGGGCCGGTCCGCCAGAAAATCGCCGACCAGCTGCGCCGGGGCGTGGTAATTCTGGCCGCCCAGGGAATAGGCCAGGCTTTCCCATTTCCGCTGAAAGGCTACCCCGGCCAGGGGATGATCGTCACCAAAATCCTCGGGCTGCACCCCGACCAGTAGGGCGGCATTAGCATTCTGGCCGTTTCGGCGGTGTTCGCTCATGCCATTGGTGACAACTCCGCCAGCTTCGGAAGCGGCGGCCACCACATAACCGCCGGGACACATACAGAAGGTGTAGGCCGAGCGGCCGTTGGGCGAATGATAGGAAAGCTTGTAGTCGGCGGCCCCCAGTCCGGCAGTGCCAGCGGCTGAGCTATACTGGGATCTGTCAATCAAGTTTTGGGGATGTTCAATCCGCACCCCGATCGAGAAGGCTTTAGGGGTCATGGTGACACCCCGCTCATAGAGGGTTAAAAAGGTATCGCGGGCGCTGTGGCCGATTCCCAGCAGCGCCACCTGGCAGTCGAGTTTATGCTGATCATTGATGACTACTCCCTTTAGTTGGCCGTTTTCGATCAGAAAGTCGGTGACCCGAGAGCGAAAATGCACCTCGCCGCCATGGTCGACAATCGTCTGGCGCAGGGTCTTGACGGTCTCGCGCAGCAGATCGGTGCCAATATGGGGTTTGCTCAGATAAAGGATTTCCTCGGGCGCACCGGCGGCAATAAAAGCCTCCAGAATACTCCGGCAGCGGGGATCATTGATCAGGGTGGTCAGTTTGCCGTCAGAAAAGGTTCCGGCTCCGCCTTCACCAAATTGCACGTTGCTCTCTGGATCGAGCTCACCAGTCTGCCAGAAATGATCGATTCTGGTGGAGCGGCTATCGACCTCATCCCCGCGCTCAAAAATAATCGGGGCATAACCGTTTCGGGCCAGAATCAGTCCGGCAAAAAGACCGGCGGGTCCCATGCCGATAATTACCGGTCGCTTATTCAGTGGGGAATGGCCTGGGTGGGGATCCTGGTAGGATAAATCTGGACTGACAATAATCCCCGATTTGCTGCCCTTCTTCAGGAGGGCTTCTTCATTTTTAAGGGTGGTATCGACGGTATAGATGTAAAGAATAGCATTTTTTTTGCGGGCATCAATGGATTTTTTAAAGATCTGAAAGGTGATTAAATCCCTCCGATTAATTTTGAGTCTGGATAAAATCGCCTTTTCTAAGGCCTGTTTTTCAGCATCACTATTTTTAGCTTGCTGGATTTCAAGTTTGAGATTGGGAATTCGAATCATTCGATCCTCCTGTGGTATGATGTTTGCAAATCATTATAACACGGCTGTTATAAAAAACACAAAAAATGTCGGACGATTATTCGACGTTTAAGACTGGCAACGCTTGAGTTGCAAAAAATCCTGAACAAAAAAAGTTCAGGAAAGCGTCACAAAAAAAACTAAAAAATGTCACATAAGAAGTTGACAATTAGGAGGAAAAGGGTATAATGCAAAATATAGAAGTAAGTAATCACACCGCGAGGAGGAGAGCTATGCAAAAGTCACTGGTCAAAAGGCGTGAAAGTATCATCGTCTCAACCATTCAAACCCTAAATGCTGTGGGACTTCAAAATCTGTCAACAAAAATGATTGCCATTCAGGAGGGTGTTTCCGAAGGAACGCTGTTTCGGCACTTTAAGACAAAAACTGAGATCATGCTGGCGGTAGTAGACCATTTTTCGCAGTACGATGATGCCATTATCGAAACCTGCGGCCAGAAAAACTTTTCGCCGCTGGAGGCTATACGCTACTTTTATAATGCTTATGCTGAATATTATCAGAATTACCCGGAAATAACGGTGGTGGTTCAAGCCTATGATAGCCTGATGTGCGATGCGGAGCTCTCGGAAAAAGTCAGCGCAATTATTTATAAACGCGCAGATTTTATCATCAAAACCATTCAAGAAGCGATCGATCAGCACATTATTCGTGAACATCTTGATCCGGTGGTGCTGGAAAATATTCTCACCGGTGGCAGTAAGGAACTTTGTCTGAAGTGGCGGATGAGTAAGTACAACTTTTCGATCAAAGAAAAAAATGCCGAAATGATTGAAACGATTTTAAGCGGCTTTATCGAAAATAAAATCTAAGGAGGGAACCGATTGGCAGAGCAATATATGAATGATCCGATGCAGGAAGTATTTATTTTCGAAACCTCCCAGCAATTGGAGCAGATGGAACAGTCGGTGATTAAGACCGAAGCCCTGGGTAGCTATCCCAGCGAAACGATCAATGAAATATTCCGGATTATGCATACCATTAAGAGTTCGGCAGCGATGATGTTGATCAATAACATGTCAGTGGTTGCACATACAACCGAAGACATGTTTTACTTTATCCGCGAAGAAAAGCCGCACTCCATCGATGTTTCAACGCTTTCGGATCTTGTTTTTGAAGGCATCGATTTCATGAAAATGGAATTGGAAAAAATAAAAAACGGGTCGGAAGCCGATGGTAACCCAGAATTCCTGATTGAAAAAATCAAAGATCATCTGCAGCAGCTTAAAGAAAAAAATAATCTGACCCATTCCCAGGCGGTGAATAATGAACCGCTTACCGAGAAATATTATATCAGCTCCAATAAGGCGGCAAAAATCAATGAAGTTAAGACCTATCAGGCGACTTTGCACTTCGCTGTGGACTGCGGGATGGAAAATATTCGGGCCTTCACGGTGGTTCATAACCTCGAGAGCATCACCGATACCTTTAAAACCACCCCCGAGGATGTCATCAATGATTCGGACTGTGTCGAAATAATCAAACGGGATGGCTTTATCCTGCAGATTGATACCGTACAATCAAAAGACCAACTGGAAGCTTTTTTTCAGACAATGGCCTTTATTGATACCATTGAAATCACCGAGATCGACGAACTTCAGGAAATTCGCGAAGAGTTCAACATCACGGTATCCGATGACGACATTCTGCTGCCGCAGCTGAAAAGTCCGCTTGATGAAGTGGCAGCAGTAAAAGGACTTCCGGCTGCCAGTGGCAGTCAGAATCATAGCCAGAGCATGATTTCGGTCAGCGTCGAAAAACTGGATAAGCTGATGAATCTGGTTGGGGAGATGGTTATTTCCGAAGCGATGGTCACCCAGAACCCCGATCTCAAGGGACTGGTGCTGGATAATTTCAGCAAGTCTGCCCGGCAGCTGCGAAAAATCACCAATGAGCTCCAGGATATGGTCATGTCGATTCGAATGGTGCCTCTGGGCCCGACCTTTTTTAAGATGAACCGGATTGTCCGCGATATCAGCAAAAAGCTGGGCAAGGAAATCAACCTGGAAATTCTCGGAGAAGAAACAGAGGTGGACAAGAATATTATTGAGCAGATCGGTGATCCGCTGATGCATATTGTCAGAAACTCAGCGGATCATGGGATCGAAACCGCTGAAACCCGGATCAGTCGGGGCAAGGACCGGGCGGGCACAATTACCCTGGAAGCGAAAAATGCTGGCGGTGAGGTGTTGATCATTATCAAGGATGACGGCAAGGGGTTGAGTCGATCTGGAATCCTTAAAAAAGCTCAGGAAAATGGTCTGATTGGCGATGAAGCGGTAAATATGACGGACACCGAAGTGTTTAATCTGATCTTTTTACCAGGCTTTTCGACCAAGGAAGCGGTGACCGAATTTTCTGGACGAGGGGTCGGCATGGATGTGGTCGCCAAAAATATCGAAGCAGTGGGCGGCACGATTTTGGTCGAAAGTCTCGAAGGCCAGGGCACCACGATTACCTTAAAAATACCATTGACGCTGGCGATCATTGAAGGGATGAATATCCGGGTTGGGGAAACCTGTTATACCTTGCCGATAATGTCGATCAAAGAATCCTTTATTCCCAAGGCCAATGAGGTGTTTCGTGATACCGATGAGAATGAGATGATCATGATCCGTGGGCATTGCTATCCGATTCTACGGCTCAAAGAGCATTACCGGGTTAAAACTGGTGCAACTCAGATTGAAGACGGTATTTTGATTATGCTCGAAGGGGAAACCAAAACCACCTGTCTTTTTGCTGATGAATTGTTGGGTGAACAGCAGGTGGTGGTTAAAACCCTGCCGAAATATATCCGGCGGATGAAAAGAATTGATGGGTTGGCTGGCTGTACTCTGTTGGGGGATGGCAATATCAGCCTGATTCTGGATGTCAATGGGCTGATTGCCCCGAAACGGCTTAATAATTAGTAATCATAAAAACGAAGGAGGCGCAATGATGGCGGAAGAATTTGATGAATTTGATGAGCTGGAGCTGGAAGCAGATGATGAAACCGAAGAAGACAAGTATTTAACCTTTAATCTGGATAACGAGGCCTATGGTTTGGAAATCATTTATGTTACGGAAATTATCGGAATCCAAAAAATAACCGAGGTGCCGGAGTTGCCGGAATATGTCAAGGGGATCATGAGTCTGCGGGGGCAGATCATTCCGGTGGTAGATGTGCGACTTCGTTTTGGGAAACCACCGCGCGAATATGACGAGCGAACCTGTGTCATCGTCGTTGAGATTGCTGACATTACTGTGGGATTGATTGTCGATGGGGTAGCCGAGGTCGTGACCATCCCAGTGGAAATGATTGTACCGCATCCGGATCTGGATGAAAATAACGGCCGGCAATTTGTCCGAGGCGTCGGAAAAGTCGGAACCACCGTCAAGTTGATTTTGGATTGTCATAAATTGCTGGAAGATGATGAAATGGAGAACTCAAATCAGGTTGCCTGATTGGCATTAACGGAAAAAATATAACTTTGATGGAGGAAATAAAAAATGGAATTCTTTAAAAACCTGAAAATAAAACAAAAGCTGATTACTTGTTTTATTCTGCTGGCGGTAGTCACTGGGATTGTTGGAATATTTGGCATTTATACCATGAATGCCATTAATACCCAGTCGGAAAACATGTATAAAAACAATCTGGTGCCCTCGCAGAAACTGGCCAGCATTCAATCAGCCTTGGGAGATATCCGGGCTAACCAGCTGCTAGCCATTTATGAACGCAATCCCGGCACTCTGCAAACCCGCCTGGATGCCATCAGTGCCAACGTCGAAAAAGATAGTGCTTTATTAAAAGAGTACGAAGCGACGATCGAGGATGAAAAAGATCAAGCTCTGTATAACACACTGACAGAAAGTCTTGCGACTTACCGGGAACTGCGTAATGCCAACCTGGAATTGGTAAAAGCCCAGAAATACGATGAAGCGCAGGCTGGTTCGGGTGCGGTCACCCAGGCCCGAATAGCGGTTGATGAAGACCTTCAGGCGCTGATTGATTATAAAACGCAACTTTCAGAAACGATTCTGGCCCAGAATACCGCGGCATTCAAAACCCAAAGTACTGTGATGATCATCTTAATCATCATCGGAATTGCTCTGGCTGTTGGACTGGGATTGATCGTAGCCAATATGATCAGCAGACCGTTACGACAGATGGTCGATTCAGCCCAGGAAATCGCTAATGGCAATCTCGATGTTGAGGTTAAAATCGACAGCCGCGATGAAGTCGGCGAGCTGGGATTGGCCTTTGAGAAAATGACCGACCACATCAATGAAATTATGACCAATATCGATTCTGCCGCCGAACAGGTAGCCGCTGGTTCCAAACAGATCGCTGATTCCAGTATGGGTCTGTCCCAGGGAGCTACCGAACAGGCCAGCTCGATTGAGCAATTGACCGCCTCCATTGAAGAGATTTCGGCACAGACCCGCCTCAATGCCGATCATGCCAGCGAGGCCAATGAACTGGCAGAATTGACCAGAACCAATGCCGTTCAGGGTAATAATGAAATGAAACGGATGCTCGAATCAATGGAAGAAATCAATGAATCCTCAGCCAATATTTCAAAAATTATCAAGGTCATCGACGAGATTGCATTCCAGACCAATATCCTGGCCTTGAATGCTGCTGTTGAAGCAGCCCGGGCCCGACAACATGGTAAAGGATTCGCGGTAGTCGCTGAAGAAGTCAGAAACCTGGCTGCCCGTTCGGCCGATGCTGCCAAAGAAACGACGCGAATGATCGAAGGCTCGATTAAAAAGGTCGATGACGGCACTAAAATTGCCACTACCACCGCAGCGGCACTGAATCAGATAGTCGACGATGTCGCTAAGGTTTCTGGTATTGTTGAGAATATCGCTGCCGCTTCCAACGAACAGGCGATCGGGATTTCCCAGATCAACCAGGGCATCATGCAGGTGTCGGAAGTGGTGCAGATGAATTCAGCCACCTCAGAAGAAAGTGCGGCTGCCAGTGAAGAATTATCTAGTCAGGCAGAACTGTTAAGAGAGCAGGCGGCCCGGTTTGTTTTGAAAAAATCCAGCCGCTATGCTTACCGGGGAAGCGAAGAAATGGTAATCGCCAACCGCAGCGTCCGCAGAGAACCCGCCAATAATCCGGTATCAAAACCAACCCGGATTGCCTTAACCGATAATGAATTTGGAAAATATTAAATTTTATTCTGGAAAACGGGTATATTAAAACCGGACACAGGCAAAAATGAAGAAGCTTAATATATTAAAAAATTATCAATATTAATGAGACAGAGTATACCCATCAGCTGATATCTGGTGGGTGTCACTTTTTCACAGTGGACAGAAAGGATGAGGATCATGCATAAGAATAATCAGATCAGTGTTCTCGTCGTAGATGACAGTAAGCATTTTCGGGAAATGGTGGAGCGTAAACTGTCTGCTGATCGCCAGATCCAGGTGGTGGCTACTGCCGGCGATGCCTTTGAAGCTCGGGATAAAATTCTCAAATATGATCTGGATCTGATTGTTAGTGATGTTGAAATGCCAAAAATGAATGGTATCGAGTTTATCAAACGACTGTTGCCCCAGTATCCAGTGCCGGTAGTGATGATCAGTGACAATTCCCGGACCGAAGCAGCAGCCAGAAAAGCCGGGGCCCGGGATTTCGTAGTTAAACCAAATCTTAAGGCAGCAAAAGACGTGACAGATTTTTTAATAGAGCTGGCACTGAAGATCCGGCTGGCAGCAAAGACGGGAATCCAGCATCATAAAAAAAACGAAGGACAGAGTCCGGTAAATCAACAGAACTTCCGGGTATCAGGCCAGGGCTTGCCATCTGATCGTCTGATTGCCATTGGGGCGTCAACCGGTGGCACCGAAGCGATTTTTGCGATTCTAAAAAATCTGACTGCCGATTGTCCGGGAATTCTAATTGTCCAGCATATTCCCCCGGTCTTTTCAAAAATGTTTGCCGAACGGTTGGACAGCCAGACCGCCTTACGCTGTAAAGAAGCCCAAACCGGAGATTATCTGGAACCGGGTCGAGTCTATATTGCCCCGGGCGATCGACATATGCGGATTAAACGGATTGGTCAAAAATATCGGATCGAGGTTTTTGTTGGGGAAAAAGTCAACGGCCATTGTCCTTCGGTGGATATGCTTTTTGGGTCAGTGGCTCAGGAAGCCGGATCGCGGGCAATTGGGGTGCTGCTGACGGGAATGGGGAACGACGGGGCCAAAGGCCTACTGGACATTCGTCGCAACGGTGGTCACACGATTGGTCAGGATGAGGCTTCCTCGGTAGTCTACGGGATGAATAAGGTGGCTTATAATATCGGGGCGGTGACGGTACAATCCGCTCTGGAAAATATCCATCATTGCATCCGCACGGCATTAAAAGAAGAGGTAAAGCGATGACAAAAATTATCGGAATCGGTGAAATGGCTATTTCTAACAATCATAACGATACGATCAAAACCTTTGCCTTAGGCTCATGTCTGGGGATTACGGCTTATTCGCCAATCCGGAAAGTGGGTGGCATTATTCATATTGCTCTGCCCCGACCGGCCCGGCGTGAAGATGCCATCGACCGTCACTGCTATTATGCGACCACCGGACTGCCTTATTTTATTCATCAGTTCTCCAGCAATTACGGATGTCTAAAAAAAGAACTGGTGATCCGGATTTTTGGCGGCGCGGAATCGATGCGTCAGAATGACACTTTTAATGTTGGTCAACGGAACCTGGAAATAACCCGACAGATTCTTAGAGAAATGAATTTAGATATCCAGTATGCCGAAACCGGAGCCAGAGTTAGTCGTACTATCGAGCTGGAGGTGGCCAGCGGTGATATCAATATCTGGCATCAGAATATGATCATCTGACAGCAATCGATTTTAGTGACTTATCACGCCTGGAGTGCTAAAATAAGGGAGAAAAGATGTCAAAGGAGGAGCGATTGAATACAGAAGATTGTTTTGTTCAGGAGTTTAATGCCCTGGCAGTTGGCGTGATCGTATTGGATCATGAGGCCAGAATCACCCGAGTCAACGATCCCTTTTTGAACTATTTCAACAAAACGAGAGCTGACTTTATCGGCAGGCGTTTTGGTGATGCAGTGCAGTGCCGCAGCAGCCGCTCAAATGAAAGGGGCTGTGGTTTTGACCCTGCCTGTACCTTCTGCGAATTGAGAAATGCTGCGAACGAGGTGTTGGATTCAGAAAATGAAGCGCTTAAAATCGAGTTTAAAAAAAGTATTTTTGTCGACGATGAAGAAAGCGACTATTGGTTTAAAGTTAGCATTGCTCCGCTAATTCGCGAAAATAAAAGAAATGCGGTGGTGACCTTTGTGGATATCACCGAGCGAAAAAACCGCGAGTTGTCCCTGGAACAGTCCCGCGATTATTATTACCGGATGTTTGAAAACTTCCCCACCCTGATCTGGAAAACCGATCTGGAAGGAAATGTGGTTTACTTCAACCGCAGCTGGTCACAGTTCACCGGCAAGGACGATGAAAACTATCTGGGAACAAAGTGGCTGGATCTGATTCATCCCGAGGACCGCATATTTTATATGGACACGAAAAGCAAGGTCTTCCACAAAAAAAAGTCCTTTAGCATCCAGTATCGTCTTCGTCATGCCAGTGGTAATTACCGCTGGATTGAAGCGATCTACAGCCCGTCCTTTGAGGTAGATGGCAGTTATGGCGGTTATATCGGGATTGGGATTGATATCACCGAGCGGAAAAATCTCGAAGAAGGATGGATTCGCTATAAAATGCTGGCCGAAAAGGTTCGGGATACCATAATTTTTGTGGAACCTAATGGCAAAATCATCGATGCCAATAATGCTGCTATCGAACTTTATGGCTATCAACGGAGAGAACTGCTTAAAATTCCGGCCTTCGAGCTGATCGATGGTGGAAAGTCCGTGGCTATTGAAGAGATGAAAAATGGTGAAAATGACGGGATCTTTTTTGAAACCATTCATAAACGCAAAGATGGCACCAAATTTCCGGTGGAAGTCAGTGCAAAAACGACAAGAATAGACGATAAACGGGTAATTGTTTGCATTATTCGGGATATCTCTGAACGAAAGAATTCAGAAAATGCATTGATCAGCAGTGAAGAAAAATTTCGCCAGGTTTTCCATAATTCTTCTGACGCCATCTTTGTTCAGGAAATAAACGAGGATGGGAGAAACGGGCGACTGATTGAGGTGAATCAAACTGCCGGGGATATGTTTCATTACTCTTATGAAGAGTTTTTCGAGTTGGATGATCCGATTTTCAGAATCATTAAGTCTTCAGAAGAGATGAAACGCCAATACAATGAGCTGCGTGAGAATAATTATATTACTTTAAAGACAAGCGCCAGGCGAAAAGATGGAACAATACTACCTGTTGAGGTAATCTGTAGTTATTGCTATCTGAACGATAAGAAAATGGTGATCAACATTATCCGGGATATTACTGAACGCCTGGCGGTAGAGGAAGCCCTGAAACAGGCCAAGGAAGAAGCGGAATTGGCCAATCAGGCGAAAAGTGAGTTTTTGGCAAATATGAGTCATGAAATCCGGACTCCGCTTAACGGGATTGTCGGGATGGTCAATTTGCTTCGGCTGTCAAATTTGGATCAGGAACAGCAGGAAAACATTAAAATTATCAAAACCTGTGTTAACGCCTTACTTAATGTGATCAATGACATCCTTGATTTCTCAAAAATGGAAGCCGGAAAATTGGAGATTAAAAAGAAAAATTGTGACATCAAAGCCCTGGTGGAACATACCATCAAGGCCCAGTCGCCCGTGGCAATGAGTAAGGGGATTGAAATTAACTATGCTTTTTCAGCGGCGATGCCCCAATATATTATGGCGGATTTCCATCGGATCCAGCAGATTCTCAACAACCTGATCAGTAACGCCATTAAATTTACAGAGAGCGGTGAAATATGGGTCAAGGTCAAGAGTGTAGTCGTCAGCGATCGGCAGATTGAACTGCTTTTTGTGGTTGAGGATACCGGTATTGGTATTGCCAAAGAAAGTTGCCAACAGATTTTTGAAAGCTTCAGCCAGGTCGATGGTTCCTATACCCGGCGATTTGGAGGCACCGGTCTGGGTCTGGCCATAACCCGGCAACTGGTGGAATTGATGGGCGGAAAAATCTGGGTCGAAAGTACCGAGGGTGTTGGCAGCCGCTTCTTTTTCCAACTGAGCTTTGAACCCGGCCGGTCGGAAGATCGTCAACTCGAGAAGCAACCCGATTATTTTATGATCAAGCAGCAATACCGAATTCTTTTGACCGAAGATGATAAGGTCAACCAATTGGTGATGGCACGGATGCTCAATGAATGCGGCTATGACGTTGACATTGCCGGCAATGGTTACGAAGCCATTGCGATGGTCAAAAAGAATAGCTATGATATTATTCTGATGGATATTCAAATGCCGGAAATGGATGGGATTGAAGCCACCCGGCTGATCCGCAAAATTAATCAGGATATACCAGTTTTGGCGATCACCGCGCATGCGCTCCAAGGCGACCGCGAAAAGTTTTTATCTCAGGGGTTGGATGGCTATATCTCCAAACCGATCAAGGTGGAGAAAATGGTGGCGGAAATTGAAAGATGCATCAGCCGAAAAGAAGCGCTGAAAAATTCTGGCGATTTTGAAATGTTTATTGATGCGAATGGGGACGTCGTCATTAAGGCAAAGAATAGCGCTGCTACCCAGACCGAGAAAGTTCATGATCAAGAAAAGGAAGCACAACTGGCTGAATTGATCACAAAATTGAATAACCAGGTATCTGCCGGAAAACTGGGGAAACTGGAAAAACAGGCAAATCGGATCAAAAAACTCGCGATTGCGCTGGATATTGAAGATTTAAAGGTGGTTGCCTTTAAAACCGAATTGGATATCAGACGGGGAAATTATGAAGCTGCAACTGAAAAAGTTGGTCAAATCAACCACATTTATTCGGTGTATAAAAAAACAGTATAAAAAAGCAGATAAAAAATTACAAAGATTAACAAAAATTGTTCAGAAAAAACACAGCAAAGAAAGTTGAGGAATGAAGATGAGAATATTAATTGTTGAAGATGATATGGTTAGCCGACGGTTTTTAGGGAAATTTCTTGCCCAATATGGCGATTGTGATATCGTGGTCGATGGGATGGAAGCCCTGGATGCCTACCTGATTGCCATCAAAGAAGGAGATCCCTACGATCTGATCTGTCTCGATATTATGATGCCTAAGGTGGATGGGGTCAAGGTACTCAAGGCGATCCGCGATTTTGAAGTGCAACGGGGTATTCTTCCGGAAAATAAGGTGAAGATCATCATCATTACCGCTCTGGCGGATACTGAATTTGTCAATAATGCCTTTGACCTGGGGTGTGAAGCATATGCCGCCAAACCAGTTGATACCGAAAAACTGGTGGAAGTGATGAACAAACTGGGTGTGATCAAGTTTGATCAGTAAAACAAATAAAATGAGGTGAAATATGGGGATTTTAGAAGATCACATTAATAATTATACACGCACTGAACAGTCGGCTGTTCAAACAATCAAATATGATGGTAACCGAGAAAAAACAGGATATTCATTGTCTCATTATCTGTGTGATCTTAATGAAAGCATGACCGAACAGCACAATCGAAATATGCTGATGGAACTGAAAAACAACCTCAGCAATGTGCTGTTTCAGAAAGAGTACACTTATACCCATGTGACTCAGTTTCTGGCACATATGTATGAAAGCATCGAAGGCAATCCCATTATTTTAAATGCTCTGGATAAGATCAAAAAAATGGATGAATACACCTTTACCCATAGTGTCAATACCGCCTTTTACTCCATGTTTATCGCCATGTGGATGGGTTTGGGAGAACAGGATATCATTAATGCCACCCAGGCCGGATTTCTTCATGATATCGGGAAAATCTATATTCCTGAGGATATTCTAAATAAACCGGGTGCCCTGACCAAACAGGAATATGAAATCATCCAGCTTCATCCCTTATATGGCTATTCACTGCTCAATGAGTTCAGTGAATTTAATTTTGAAGTTAAGCGTGCGGTGCTCTTTCACCATGAGCGGATTGATGCAAAAGGCTATCCGCTTTGTGCGACCGACGATTATGTCGGGCTCTTGCCAAAAATTATCGCAGTCGCTGATGTCTATGACGCCATGACGACCAATCGGATTTATAAAAAGGGCAAAACGGCATTGGAAGCCATTGACTATCTCAGTCACCAGGGTCGGAGTGAGCTGGATAATCGGGTATTGCGTTATTTTGTCAATAACATTCCAGTTTATGATTTTAAAGCCTCATAAGATATTTTGATAAAGACAAAGTGCCATTAAGAATGTAATCTCAACTCACTTCTGCGCAACATCGCTGTAAATAAAAAACTCGTTGAATTAATATTAATTTTCATTGACTTATTGGAAAAATATTATACAATTGCATATATCAACTCGATAGACTAAAAAAAGTCAAGGCGATTATTTGGCTAGGATTAAAAGTATAGTGAAAATGAAATTTAAACGAAAGAGATGATGCAACTTTGGCATGATCAGGTGGATTGAATTGAAAACTACAAATAAAGATGCGAGCGGAATCATATGTTAGAATTTGCAATCCTTGGTTTTTTATTAGATCGGGATATGACGGGTTACGATATCAAGCAAATGATGGTCATGCGAACCTCAAATTTTATTGATGCGAGTTTTGGTAGTATCTATCCGATGTTAAAAAGACTTGAAAAAAGCGGGTTGATTACTTTCTCAGAAATTGTGGAAGTCAATCGCTTCAAAAAAATCTACGCCATCACGCCTAAGGGCAGGGATCATTTTATGGAATGGTTACAAACGCCCTGTACATTTTCGCCTTTTAATCTCGAATTTCTGGCCAAACTGTTTTTTTATAAGCAGCTAAGAAAAAACGATGCGATTCTTAACATCGAACTTTTCAGAGGCACAGTCCAGGATGCTATGGAAAAACTGTCAGAAATTGAAAGGACCAGCGGTGATGGGATGGATCCTTTTGAATATGCCTGTCTACAGTTTGGTCGGACTTATTATGAGATGGTTTTGAACTGGCATGAAAAATTAATCGCAGATCTAAAATGTACATCGGTAGAATAAAAAACCGTATATCTGTCAAAGATATACGGTTTTTTGAAACTCATTTTTGATTCTCTGGTCAATTTAGCTGTTTTTCCAGCGCTTTAAGGTTGGGAAAAAAGTTTCCATTTCTTTTCGGGCTTGAGCTTCGTCGATTCCTGGTTTTTCCTTTAAGAGGTAAGGGATGCTCACCTCAATCATACGTTCTTTGGTGATCTTTGTTGTGAACTCGCCATCACGATAACAATCATGGCAATAATCTTTGCTTTTGGTACCGTTTTTCTCAGTACCATAGAGTTCATCAGTTAATCCCATCGGTTTTCCACAGCTCTGACACAGTTTTTCATTCATTGGTTATCTCCTTTTATAGTGGGAATGAATTATTGGCAAAGAAAATTTATTTGGCGACAGTCAATGGTTTTTGCGATCTGGATACCTTTATACAGGAGGGTGGTGACTGCATGTTGATCGATTCCGAGTAAACGGGGAAGAATGCCATTGAGCAAAAAGACTAATTCGTCGATGGAATCATGAAGCGATCCTCGAAAATAGTTCAGGAAATATTCCCGACGTCCACCAAAATCGATAAAAAGAAGGTTTTCGAATTCTCGATCGCTGACCACCAGGTTGTATTCTTGAATATAACCAAGGTAGGTATCGCGGATGAAATCACCTGCAATGCGGTAGTTAGATGCTTTTTTGAGAATTTCATAATAAAAGCGGCGATTGTTTTCATTGTTGAGGATCAGATCAAAATAAATATAACTCAAAGCGGCATGGTGGAGGATCGAATTTTCGGTGCCATCAATCGATAAGGCGTTCAGGCATTGATTAATTTGTAGATAATAATCCGCATATATTTCGTGGACAAGATTATCTTTCGTTTTGAAATAATAGGTAAAAAGACCAATTGGCGCATCCGCTGCCGTGACGATATCTTTTATCTTGGTATTTTCATAACCGTGTTCATAAAAACATTTTTTGGAAATTTCGTAAAGATGGTTTCTTGTCTGGATGCCTTTTTCGTACATGACTCACTCCTTGAAGTTTATGGGTTCAATTTTTTTGATTTTATCATATTTTTGCCCGGATTAAAATCAAAAAATTATAAATTTTATTATTTTTATGAATTTTATTGAAAGTAGGGATGTCTAATTTTTATCAGATAAACTACGATGAGGATGCATTTTTATTTTAAATAAGGGTAAAAAAGAAGAAATCAGTCTGAGAACGATTAAGGAGGTGGCTCGATGGATCAGGAAAAACCAAATCAAAACCTGGTATCGGCAAAAAAAACAACTGAGGATTTCAGTTGGAAGAAGGTTGTTTTTTTCAAAGCGGGAAAAAACTGGTTTTGGGGTATGGCAATTATGTTATGCTGTCTGGTTATGGTCATCGCTGGGGGGTGTTTTAGTGGTGCAACTCAGGACAAAAGTCAAACTATGACAGATGGATCAATGGTTTCGAATCAGGCAAGCGGAGAGACTGCTGATTCAGTGCCCCTACCTGAGGCAGCTGCAAATGTTAACAGCGTCTTTGATACATCCAAAATTATTTATACCGGAAATATTAGTCTCAATACCGAGGATTATCGCGAGACCTTTGAAAAAATCAGCAGTTATGCAGTGGAATTGGGGGGCTTTGTTCAGGATTCCGGATCAAACTACGCCTCGGAAAAGGCTGGTGTCCAGGCGAATTCCGGTTATCTGACCATTCGGGTGCCATCGGCAAAATTTTCCGAAGCCATGACCCAGATCCAGACCTGGGGGAGCCCCATCAGTGCCAATGTCAGCAGCACCAATATTTCGCAGCAGTATCAGGATGTTCAGGCGCAACTCAACAATTTAAAAATTGAAGAGGGGCGGCTGTTGGATTACCTAAAACAGGCGACCAATATCACCGATATGCTGGCGATTGAAAGTGAATTGAATCGGGTTCGGACAGAAATTGACAGTCTGAGCACCACCATCAGAAACTGGGATACTGAAATGGCCTATTCGACGATTTATGTATCGTTGTATGAAAAGAAATTATCGTCTACGACGGTGAGTTCACCATTTTCAGAAATATTTGCAAAAATTGGTGAAGGCTTTGTCACCTCGATCAATCTGATTCTTTATATCATTGCATTTCTGATCGTCCTGATTTTCAGACTGATTCCTTTTGCAGTGATCGCCGGATTGGGGTTCCTGGTTTTTATAAAAATCAGAAAAAAAATCAAAGCGCGTAAGCAAGTTAGTCCAAAAATAGAAGCGGTTAAGAAGGACGTGGTTGAAAGCGAAGATGAAAAAACTGGAGACAAAGAAAACGAAAATAAAAACTAAGGAGGAGAGACCATGTTTTGTGAAAATTGTGGCAAACAAATTCCTGATGATGCGGTATTTTGTACCCATTGCGGGGCTAAACAGCTAAAAATACCGGTACCGCCCCAACCCGTAAACCGGGTTCAACAGCCCCAACCGGTTCGAGCAAGTGCTCCGCAACCACGGGCTCAGGAAACCGGAGGCGTGGATCTGATTACAATGGGTCAGTATCTGCTGATGTTCTTGATCATGGCGATTCCGATTGCTGGGATTGTGATGCTCTTTATCTGGGGGTTTGGCAGTGAAACCGGCCCCAATAAAAAGAACTTTGCCCGGGCGTACCTGATTATGATGGCCATTGCGATTGGTATCAGCATTGTACTGAGTATCGTGATGGGAGCGCTGATGGCTTCGATTATGGGTTCGATGTATTACTATTAAGCAATATATAAAGTCAAAAAAGATGCCCGTTGATGTGGGCATCTTTTTTGCGTCAATGATTAATGAACTTAGACAGTTGTCGTGGTTGGTGGAGCCGGCGGCGTTGTCCCGTTATCAGGTCGGGTGCCACCATCAGGTCGGGTTCCGCCGGGACCGCCGGTGTTGGTATTGCCATCACTGGTAACCATGGCGGTTTGCTCGATCGAAACGGTTTGGCTACCGGCAGTCAAGGTGTAGGTTGATCCGACACTCATCTCAGGGGTGCTGATCACTACCGACTGATAGGCTTTTTCGGGAGTGTAAGAAACCAGCACCTTGCCACTGGAATCTTTTAAACTGACCTCTGTACCGGCTGCGGCTTTTGCGGTGAGATGATAAAGAATTGACGCTTGGGTAGAGGTGTTCGAAAAGCTCTGGGCCATCCCTGAGCTACCGGCAATCACGATGGTGCCGCCGCTGACATCGGCAGTACCGTCATAATCCATGGCGCCTTCACCGTCACTGGTGGGGCCGCTGACAAAGAGGGTACCGCCAGATACGTAGAGGTTTCCGTTGGAGTCAATGCCGTCACCCGTCGTATTAAGTTTGATGGTACCGCCAGCAATGGCGATATAGGCATTGGTATCAGCGGCCATCATCCCACCACCGCCACCAGGTGTTTGACCACCATCGGGCATCTGTGCGGTTTCAGTTGTCTCGGTCGTTGCAGTATCGGTGGTTGTTTCACTGGCGGCATTCAAACCGTCGTCAGTGGCGGTAACATCGATGTCGCCGCCCTCAATGACAATGGCAGTGCCTTCGATCCCTTCGGTACAGTTGCTGATCTTAAAGGTGCCACCGGCAATATAGACATAACCTTTGGTGGTGTCACTCTCGTGTTTTGAGGTCAGGCCTTTGCCGTCTGAGGATGAGATGTTAAAGACGCCATCTTTTATTTTTAAGGCATCTTTACCGTTTAATCCAGCTTTTACCGAGGAAATATTAAAGGTACCGCCGGTTATGATCAGATCATCCTTGGTGACAATTCCGTGTTTATAATTGGCTGTGATGTTCAATGTGCCCGATCCGTTAATGGCTAAATCGGCTTTGCTGAAAATGACGGCATCAACGGTGTTGTCATCAGTCTGGATATATTCGCTACCGTCGGTCAGGGAGTTAGTGGTTCCCACGGCTAGGGTGATAAAGACCTTGTCGGCACTCTTGAGATAAATCGGAGCACTGCTGCTGTTGTGGATGGTGACGCCGTTTAAGACCAGCTGAACCTTCTCGGTATCGGTGGTTTCTACCCGAATCTGGCCTTCGGTAAGATTTCCGCTCACCACATAGGTTCCTTCGGCGGTGATCGTTAGAATCCCATTTTCAGCCGTGGCGCCGGTGCCGGTTAGCTGGATAGCGGTTCCATCGAAAATGGCGTGGGTAGCGGTACTGTCGTCATAACTGGCGTTTTGCTCACGATTCGAGAATTCTTTATCGATGGCGATGGTTGAAGTTGGGGAGACAATGGCCGATCCGGGGCTGGTTGGTTCGACAGTCGTGTTGTCATCGCTGCTTTCGTCATCAGAATCAGCATTGTCAGAATCACTGCTGTCTGCATCAGTTTGAATAATTTGAACTTCCAGCGCTTCCAGTCGTCGGCTCAAACCGGTCGTCCCCAGTTCGGCACCGTCAGCGACCCATTCGGTGTCGCCCTGATCCTGAATGTGACCGCGGTATTGAACCGAATAGCCGGACAGGGCATTGCCGTCATCATCCACCAGGCGAATTCGGATGGCTTCAATGCGTTGGCTTTTATCTCTGGTTCCGGCAAACTCACCGTCAGAAACCCAATCCATCCAGCCTTCATTTTGAACATGAACCTGATACTGGATGTGAGCATTATCTGGTATAGTTCCGGTTAATTCAATCCAGAAACCCTCCAGACGCATCCCTTGACCTTCGGTTCCCAATTCGGTGGGGCCTTGAATCCAGGAGTTGTCCAGGGGGTAGTCACCGGTATTTTGAATATGGCCGCGATAGGCCACGCCCATATTTGAAGCGACCGTTGTCAGTGTTGGGGTATTGGTATCGGTTGTTTGATCGGATGCCGCAAAAACGCTACCTGAAAAGGCCGTTGACATCACGGTGAGTGCTGATAGGATCCTGATTGTTGTTTTTTTCATGATACTCCTCCTTATTAATAGCTAGAATCGTTTAGACTCTACCAAATCGTACTTGTTTCATTCAGGATAACGGCCTAAGGTGTTTTTTGCGTGAACAAACCGTGAGAAATGGATGAAATAAGTGTGAATCTGATTGGCAGGAGTAATCACTCATTAATAATTGAACAGTTTTAAATGAGAATAGCCTGACAATGTTAGGCAAAACGACAAAACTTAAAATAAAATGATTAAAATACGAACAATTGTATAAAAATTGAGCGTTAGTAAAATGAATAATGTTCAATATTGATACTGTTCATTTCTAAGATGTGATAAGAAAGCCTTAAAACAGGCTTTTTTTTATTTGGCACGTTTATTGCTTATACTATAATCATCATAAGTAGCATAGTGAAAATGATACAGATCAAGCTAATGGAGGAAACAATATGAAGGTAGTACCTGTTCGTGAATCAGTGGGTATGTTCCTGGCACATGATATGACCCAGATCATCCCTGGGGAGTTTAAAGGAGCAGCATTCAAGAAGGGGCATATTGTACAGGAAGAAGACATTCCCCGATTGTTGAACATGGGAAAAGAACACATTGCTATTATCGAATTCAATGATGGCACCATCCATGAAGATGATGCGGCATTGCGATTAGGGAAAGCGGCATCGGGAATTGGGGTTGAGTTTGTCGGTGCGTCCGAAGGAAAAGTGACGATGACCGCCACGCAATCGGGACTACTAAAAATTAATGTGGAAACATTACAGGAAATCAACGAATTGGGTGAAATGATGATGGCCACCCTGCATACCGATACCATGGTAACGAAAGGAACTCTGGTCGGATCGACCCGGATCATCCCGCTATCGATTGAAAATGAGAAAATGGTCAAAATGGAAGAATTGTGTGCAAGAAGTAAGCCGATTGTCGAAGTGCTGCCACTAAAAAAATTCAAAGTCGGGGTGGTTACCACTGGCAATGAAATTTTTTATGGCCGGATTGAAGACAAGTTTGGTGACGTGATACGTGCGAAATTTGCCGAACTCGATTCAGAGGTGTTTAAGCAGGTTTTTTCACGGGATGACTCGGACATGATTGCCCAAAGTATCCTTGGATTAATCGCCGAAGGAGCCGATATTGTGACGGTAACTGGTGGCATGTCGGTGGATCCCGATGATGTCACGCCGGATGGGATCAGAAAAACCGGAGCCGAATTTGTCTCCTATGGGGCCCCGACCCTACCGGGAGCGATGTTCTTGCTTTCTTATCTGGGGGATATTCCAGTCCTGGGATTACCCGGATGCATTATGTACAGCCACCGTACGGTTTTTGATTTGGTGGTACCAAAGTTGATGGTAGGCGAAAGATTAACCCCCAAAGACATATCAAAATTGGGACACGGCGGATTATGCTCCACTTGTCCGGACTGTCATTATCCCAATTGTGGATTTGGAAAAGGTTGATTTTTAGCATCCATATATAGGTTCAGTTTTTTAAATTTAAGGAGGATTTCACGTGGAAAAAAAGACATTGTTCATTAACGGGATTCAAAGGACGGTTATTGCTGATCCGGAAACAACCCTGGCAAATGTGATCAGAAAGCAGCAGGGCTTAACCGGAACAAAGGTTGGTTGCGGTAAAGCAGAGTGTGGTGCCTGTTCAGTTATTTTAAATGGCAAGGTAGTGCGATCCTGTGTGACCAAAATGAAACGGGTAGACGACGAGTCTGAAATCATCACCATTGAAGGCGTTGGTACTCATGACAACCTGCATCCATTGCAATTGGCCTGGATGGTCAATGGGGCCGCCCAATGTGGTTTCTGTACCCCAGGTTTTATCGTATCAGCCAAAGCGTTGTTGGAAGAAAATCTGAGCCCCACTCGAGAAGAAGTTCGGGCCTGGTTCCAGAAACATCGTAATGTCTGTCGTTGTACCGGCTATATTCCCATCGTTGATTCGGTTATGGACGCCGCTAAACTGATGCGTGGTGAAACGACCAAAGAAGATTTATGGTTCCAGTTAAAAGAAGGTGCTTCGATTATGGGTTCAAATATGGCCCGTCCTTCAGCAGTTGCTAAAGTAACCGGTACCTGGGATTTTGGTGCCGATTTAGGCTTGAAATTACCGGAAAACACCTTGCACATCAAGCTGGTTCAGGCTCAGGTTTCTCATGCCAATCTTATTTCGGTTGACACCTCTGAAGCTGAAAAAATGGAAGGTGTCTTCAAAGTTATCACTGCAAAAGATGTTCCCGGAACCAACCGCATCAACGGTCTGGCCTTCCCGCAGAACTTAGGTGATGGTCTGGAACGGCCAATCTTAAATGATAAAAAAATCTTCCAGTTTGGTGATGCCATTGCCATGGTATTGGCCGATACCCCCGAACAGGCCGAAGCAGCCGCTGCTAAAGTAGTGGTCGAAATTGAAGAATTACTGCCCTACATGAGTGCACCGGCAGCCATGGCTGATGATGCCATCGAAATTCACCCGGGTACCCCCAATGTTTACTTTACCACCAATGTGGTTAAGGGTGATGAAACCGCACCACTCATGGAAAAACTGCCAAACGTCATTGAAGATGATTTCTATGTTGGCCGTCAGCCGCATTTACCACTCGAGCCAGACGTCGGATTTGCCTACTTTGACGAAGAAGACAACCTAATGGTTCACTCCAAGAGTATTGCCCTGCACTTCCACCAATTGATGACCGCTGAAGCGATTGGGGTCGATCCCACCAAATACTTTATCGTTCAAAACCCCACCGGTGGAACTTTCGGATATAAATTCAGCCCCACCATTGAAGGTCTGCTGGGGGTAGCCGCACTGGTTACCAAACGACCGGTATATCTGGAATTTAACATGTACCAACAGATTACCTACACCGGAAAACGGTCACCATTCTTTATGAACGTTAAAATGGGTGCGGATGAAAATGGTATCTTAAAAGCGCTGGAATCGGATTGGTCAGTTGATCATGGTCCCTACTGTGAATTTGGCGATCTGGTAACCACCCGTGGTTCTCAGTTTATCGGTGCTGGTTACAATATTCCGAATATCCGTGGTGAAGGCCGAACCGTTGCCACCAACCATGCTTGGGGTTCCGCTTTTAGAGGCTACGGCTCACCACAGAGTTTATTTGCTTCTGAAACCCTGATTGATATGCTGGCATATCAAATGGGCGAAGATCCACTGGAACTCCGTTATAAAAATGTTTATCGTGAAGGTGATACTACACCTAACGGCTGTGAACCTGATGTCATTGCTTTGCCACAGGCGCTCGATACAATCAGACCAATTTACAAAGAAGCTAAAGCCAAAGCGGAAGCCTTGAATGCTGAAGGCGGTCCAATTAAGCACGGCGTTGGTTTATCGTTAAATATCTATGGTTGTGGTCTTGACGGCCCTGACTCAGCTGAAATGTGGATTGAATTAACCAAGGATGGCGTGATCGTCGGAAATTCCTGGGAAGATCATGGCCAGGGCGCTGATATGGGAACTTTAACCTTTGCCCACGAAACCTTAAGACCATTAGGAATCAAACCCGAACAAATAAAACTGGTCATGAACAACATGAAACTGACACCAAACAGTGGACCAGCTGGTGGTAGCCGTTCCAACGTCATGGTTGGTAATGCCATCAAGGTTGGCTGCGAAAACCTGTTGGCCGCGATGAAAAAAGCCGATGGAACGTTCAGAACTTACGATGAAATGGTCGCCGAAGGCCTGCCACTGCGCTATGAAGGCGTTTGGACAGCTCCTTGTACCGCTCCATCAGTGGAAACCAGCCAGGGAAATCCATTCCCCGTTTACA